>JAFSVB010000132.1 GCA_017450325.1 Bacilli bacterium
AGCGAAAAAACCCTCCTCGCGTTTGGAAAGACGGCTCTTCTTTCTCCGATGGAAAGCGAAGTCGTCTCGCTTCAGTTTTCCCTCGAAGACATCGCCTACTACGATTCCCTCCACGAGAAGGCTTGGGTGCTTGACGCGGGGGATTATGCCTTCTTCGTCCAAGAAAACTCCCACGAGGTTTCAAAAGATGCCGCGGAGAATCCCTTGTTTTTTGAAGTGACCCTTGATAAGCGACAAGTGCTCGAGAAGAAGAAAGACGATTCTAGCGCGAATGGAAATCTCTTTGAGGACGTGGAAGAGATGTTTGATAACGACGCGGAAAAAGGACATACTTCCTTGCTCTCTCGAAGCGATTTCGCGGCCACTTTCCCAACGCGCTCCACTGCCTTAGAAGCAAGGGCGGATGCCGCCGTTATTCAAGGTAAGGCCATCGCGGAATGGCTTAGACGTTATACGTACGTCGCCTCGGAAGCCGCCTTCCCAATGCCGACCATTGGCGCGGAGAACAACGTTCTCGTCTCTTCGCTTCGCGGCGCCGACTATTTCGATGCCGCTTATGATCGCCTCTTGGACCAATTGACCGAAGAGGACTACATGAACGCCGTTTCTTATATCTGCAATAACGCATTCGCGATCAAAGGCATCGACTCTATTGGGCTTAGCGATGCCGATATTCGCGGGGGCAGCCAAGGTTTCTTCAGCGAGACATTAACGGAAAACGTCTGCCTCTACCCGTGCCAAAGTGTTCTCTCATCAACCTTCAACCTCTCTTTGGCTACCGAAATGGGCAACGCGTTAGGGGAAGAGGCGCTCGCCTTCCATCACCGTTGTCTTGGGTGGTATGGCCCAAGCCTGGATGTCCATCGTTCTCCGTTTGCCGGAAGATATGCCGATTCCTTCTCGGAAGATCCATTGCTCACTGGCGAATTCGGCGCGGCGATCGTTTCCGCGACCATGGAAAAAGGTCTTGTTTCCTTCGTTCGGCATTTTGGCCTACATCAGCAGGAGAGCTTTAAGAATTCCCATCTTTGTGTATGGGCGAATGAACAGACGATTCGCGAAATCTATCTCCGTCCCTTCGAGATTGTCGTCAAAAAGGCGGAAGCGTCTTTATCCTATACGGGATTAGCGGGCGCGGTCCATCATCGCACGATGCGCGCTTGCACGGGCATCCTCTCTTCCTCGATCTATCTTGGAGCCCGTTGGAGTGGTGGACGAAAGGATTTGCTCTCCACGTTGCTAAAGAAGCAATGGGGATTCCAAGGTGTCATCAGCAGCGACATTAACCAAGTCAGCTATATGAACCCCATGCAGGCCTTGCTCGCGGGCACGGATATCGAAAACGCCTTGGCGAGCTTCAAGGACCATACGTTGGTTGATTTGAAGAACCCGACTATCCGCTGGGAGGTTCGTCGTGCGATCAAGAACGTTGCCTATCTCTCCGCCAATTCCAACGCGATGCAATACGTCGCGCCCGGATCTAGGCTGGAATACGATATCTCCCCATGGCGCGTATTCTTCTACGTTGGCGAAGTGGTCTTCTTCTTAAGCTCGGTCGCCTCCATCGCGTGGATCATCGTTCGCATGAGGCGCGTCAAAAAGGAATCCGAACTCGAGTAAACCTCGAATATCTCCGCAAAAAAGCCATTATTTTGGAAAGGGAAAGCGTATGGAAAAGAATATTCTCGCACTGGATTTAGGCAAAGGGAGCTTGGGCATGGCCATCTCGCGCAGCGGGATGTTCGTCACGCTTTTGGACAACCTCCGCTTTCCAGCTGGCCAATACGAGTACGCCTTAAGGGGCGTGGAAAAAGTCCTTGAGCGCGAGATAGTTCAGCGCATGGTCATCGGCCTTCCGCTTTTCCCTTCGGGGGACCCTTGCGAGATGACACCGATCGTAGAGAACTTCATCACCATGCTTTCGGAGCGTTTTCCAAGCATCCCCATCGCCCGACAGGACGAGCGCAACAGTACCGTTGAGGCAAGCGCCTTGCTCCATGACCAAGGCAAAAACGCCAAGAAGCAACGGAAGAACATCGATTCCGCCGCGGCAGGGGTCATTTTGCGGCGCTATCTCGCCTCTATCGGTCAATTAGACGATTAAGAGACCAACGTATCTGGATCTGAATAGAACTGCGCCCCGGCATAGCGCGTGTTGGCGTTTGTCTTTCCCCATGGGCCGTTCCAGATGGACGAACCAGAGCCTTGGAGCATGGAGTAGTAGTACTTTGTCCTGCTCCTACCCAGCCAGTCTTTATCAACGATGGATTCCTGTTGGTAAACGGAGACGGCATTATCCGTTTCCCAGATATCGACGTAGCGGCCCGAGGAGACGTTTTCCATCGTGAGATTAATCGCGGCCGAAATTTTTAAGACCGTGAAATCGATGAGCGTTTGCCCGTTCAAGCTATAAAGCGTGTTTTTATGATAGGGAGAGGCTTCCGATCCGTACGTGACGTTCTTACCCGAAATCGTCGCGTTCAGGCTTCCAAGAATATCCGTATGGGCAAGGGCGCCTAACCCGATGGAAACGTCCCAGGACGGGCTCGACAACGAAGCGTTCGAAACGGCTATGCTCTCTACGATATCCTCTCCATGGAACGCTTTCGTTGATTCGGAATCGATGCGCGACATCAAGTCCGTGACCGTGCTGCTCATGTTCAGAATGTACTTTGCAAGCCAATCGATGATGTTCGTCATGAAGTCGTTACCATGCACTTTTCTCGGTTCGATGGTCGGGGCGCTGGTATCGCTGTTCGAATAGTTCTTGATGTCCGTCAAACGAGTCAGGAATAGCGTGCCGGATGTGTCTTCCCCATCCGTCTCATAGAAAATATTCGTATACGTGTCCTTGTTGATGATTTTCACTAAGCCCAGCAAATCCGCGTTGGTCTTTGGAGAGAAGACGCGCCCGATGATCTTGAGGTTCGTACCCTCCATGACGATGTAAAGGTCAAAAGACACCTGCACATCCTTGACGGTGAAACTGAGGGCTTCAAGTTTCAGCCCTACGCTACCCGCGATATGATAGGTGGTCTTCGCCCTTTCAGCCGTGTTCCCTAATGTAATGGTGTCCAAGGCGAAAGAAAGGAGCGTCTTCAAAGAAGAATAGTCCGCGTAATTGCTGGGCGTATGGTCCGCGAATTGATAGGGGAAAGAATCAAAATGCGTCTCGCCCAAAGTGATTTTCGCATAGATTTCCGTCGCGGATTCATCGCCAAGCGCCATCCAGACTTCGATGCTTTTGGGGGCGCCATCGGGGGTATAACCGAGCTTTAACGTCAGCCCGTTGGTCAAATCCAATACGCCTGGGGCGATTTCAAGAGTGGTGGAATCCTCCTGCGTTTGGAAGGAGGAAAGAATATTGGAAGTGAGCAAATCAAAATATTGCCCGGATAGAGCTTTCTTAAGCAGTGTATTCGCGGACATGCTTCCCAATAGGTTGGTCAAACGCTTAAAACGTGGGTCGTTGGAATCCGTAAGAGTGCGTACGACCTCGAGAATGCCACTGATGGAATGGACGGAGAAGCGCCCTTTTAGGCTTCCGTTCTTCGGTTCCGAGCGGTTCTCGGATTCATAGACGCCGTCTTCGCTGCTCGCCGTGAAGTTCCGCGAGCTATATTCGAAGAACATCGCGTTTTGGTTTCCGCTCCCGCGCATATCATTCTCGTCCGTGTCAGAGTCCAGCGGTTCACCGGTGAAATCGATGCTCAGTTTATGGTCGTTGACGTAGTTTTCCTTCGCGTCAAGGAAGTCCATCATTCCAGTACCGATGTGGTTTTTCAAGTCAAAAGCGAGCGAGCCGTGGAACGCGAAGCCCTGTTCCTTCCTCCCGCGGCCAAGCACAGGGTCGAAAACATATTGGTCTGCCGTCTCCGTCGCTATGGCGGAAGTGGTGCCCTTCTTTAAGGCATAACCATCGAGTTGGACTTGCAGCTGGTCGTAGGCGGAGATGGCTTTGATTTCCTCGGTCCAGTGCGGGATATGGGACAAAGGCTCATACTCCTCGAAGTCAATTTCTTTCTTTTGGTAGTCTCCGACAAAAATGCGGCCATCGAGAAGGAACATCGTATGGCTGTCGTTGCTCGAATGTATCCCAGCGTGGTTGAACTCAACATACCCCAAAGGGGAATCGGGCGTCGTCCCATTAAGGACCACTCTCGCGGTGCCTTCAAGATTGGCGGGCGTCAGGTCGATCGTGAGCTCCATATGGTTGGCGGATATGGCAATATCGATGATCGTGGCGAGAATATGGTGGTATTCGCCGCGGTTGATGTCATCATAAAGGGCGGTTTCTTGGAAGGCCTCCACGGTCTTTTGAATGGCTTCGATCGCGTTGAGGATGCTCACGATCATCTTCAGGATATCCTCGTTTTGGATGGATTCATCGGTAAAGGCGTCTTTCCCTGCGCTGAAAAGGGCGTTCAGGATCAAGGAGTTGGTGCGCACCTTCATGACGTTGGCGAGGTTTAAGAAGAAGTCCGTCCCTTCCTCGGAGGAACTTGGCTGCGTATGCAGGAGCAAGGACTGCTCCCCGCCACCTTGTTTCGCCAGTGTCGCTTCAACGTGCGTTTCCCCGAAAGCCCCATTTTGAAAATCGCAGTTCGCCTCGAGTTCTAGGGAGCATTCCTCTTCGACGCCAGGCGTCGCGAAGTGCGTATCGTCCCCAGCGATTTCATCTTCCTTGTGATATAACTCAAAAGAAGCGCCGATTTGCAGGGATTTCCGCTTTGCGAATGAGGCGATTCTACGGAACAAGGCCAAAGAATCCTCTAGCGGCGTGTAGGATTCCTTATCGAAAGGAAGGCTCCAATCGACGGATTGGTCGCTGAGGATGTTCGCCTTGATTTTCACGGACGCTCCGCCGCTAAACACGGCCTCCTCGTCGCCCGCAACAGGGAACTCAAAGCCCGAAAGGACGTTTTGATCGTCATGGACGAGGCCGACGCGGTAGATGTTTTCGCCTAGAGGAAGCTCCCACAAATAACGGGAGGCGTCGTACTCTTGAATGACGGAGAGCGAATCGAGGATCGCGTCGTAGTCAAAAATGAACTTGCTGCCGAAGCTATCGGAGGAAATATCGATCTGCGTAATCTCCAGCGCGGTCAAAATCTCCGAGAGCACAAAGTCGAGCTGACCGTACTCGTAGTAGGTAATGCCATGGGTCATTTCATCAACTGCCCCGATGTCATAGGCATTGAGCGTCGTCTTGTAACGGATGTCATAGGAAGCGCCTTCATCGCGGTCCGCGCCCACCGAGAAATATAGTTCCTCGTTGAAAAGCGTCACGTTGATTTCTCGTTGCAGCCCATTGTAATCAAGCGGGGCGTCCAGGCGGACGTTGAGACCGTGCAACGATGGCTCTTTTAGCTGAAGGGAAGCCACCGCGCCTGAAAGATCGATGCGGTTTTCCGCATCCTCGATATTTCCGGGAAAGGCGATTTGGAATTCCTCTAAATCGAGGGTCAGGCCTTTGTTCGCCCGTTCGAGGACTTGTATCCCCAAGGGGCTGACGGGGGATGGATCGGCTCGCGAGGAATCGACGAGTTCCTCCGCTTTGACCTGGACGAAAGAACACGCCGAAAAGACCATGCTCATCGCGGCAAGGAAGAGAAAGGCGATTTTGGATCTGGCTTTTCGGAACATCTTCGTCCTCCACGCGCATTATACGTGCGCGACGGCAAGAAAAGCCGTTTCGGCTTTAGGGAAACGGCTCTCTAATTCGTAGAATGGAAATTCAGTGGCTTTTTGCAGGATTATTTCGTTTGTTTGATTTTCTTTCTCGGCTTGAAATTGCCCCATAAAATGAGGATGACCTGCACGGGGATGCCAACCACGAGGATGTACCAGATAATTTCAGGTTCCTCGTTATAATATTGGAACTGAATGCAGAAGGCGATGAGCAAAGTCCACATAAAGGCCGAGGACATGATCACGTTGAGAAGGCGGCTATGGTAGTAATGCCATGCCTCAAAGAAGACCAGCAGAATGGAGACGGGGACCATCCAGACGAAGATGACCCATAACCCCTGCGGGGCAGGGGTTCCCGCCGGACGCGTTTTGAAAGGGTTGTAATAGCCGGAAAAGAATACGCAGATCGCCACCAGGAACACGAAGGCGACGGTCATTGCGATGACGATGATCTGATTCACCCGTTTGGCGCGCTCGTCCTCTTTTTCTTGCTTGGCGACGCTTTGCAGTGCCTCCTCCGTCTGCTCCTTGACCAAATAGTCGATCGTCACGCCATAGAACGTCGCGAAGTCCTGCAAGACGTCGACGCTAGGCAGCGCATAGCCGAGTTCCCACTTTGAGATAGACTTGTCGGAATAGTTGATTTCCCGCGCGAGCTCTTGCTGGGTGATGCCTTTGGCCTTACGCAGCGTCGCGAGATTCTTCCCGACGATGATAGACAGATTTTCCATGGGTTTATTGTAATGGTTTTTTGTTTGAACGGGGAAAGAAAATGCCTTGGTGAACCAAGGCAAGAATAGGATGGGGTTTTCGACTTATAAGCCGAGATAGAGGTTGCAGGCCTTCGCGATGTCTTTGCCGACATAGTTGTGGCCGTAGATATCGGTTTCGCCTTCGTCGGGGTTCTGGAATTGCGCGTCAACGAGGTTGTAGAGCAATCCGGTGGAGGCATCGGTCAAGACGCCGTCGTCCGCGACGTTCTTGACAAAGTATTTGGCGTAGTCGGCGTTGTGCGGGTATTCCCAGACGTTCTCCATGACGCCGTTACGGATGTTATTCAAACGCAGATCGACATCCACCGAGGCGAGTTTCATGGAGGAAGCATTCGCGTGAGCGACGCCCTCCGCGTGGACGTTCACGCCCGTTAGGGTCTTGAAGCTGCCGTCATCATTGTGGACGGTTTGGCCGATGAGGGAGATGTTCGCCTCGCCAAGGACGGGGATGCCTAGGAGCGCCCCGAGATTCACGGAGATGGTGTAGGTGTCGACGCCTGCATTCGTGGACTTGGTGAAGCCGTTTAAGACGGTTTCGATGCGCAACGCCTCGTTACCGAGAATGCCCGCGCGATAATGTCTTCCTGGAGCAGCAGGGGCTTTTTTCGCTTCGCCATCGAGGAGCCCATCAACGATGCCGAGGCTATAACGACCAAGCCATCCGAGCAAGTCGCCGGTGAATTGTTCGCCATCAAGACGGACGGCGTCACGAACATTGCGGACACGGCCGTAGCTGGAATCGCGCGTCAGCAGCGCCTCGCCCTTAGAATCGATGCCGTTTGCATAGTAATAAATGGAGGAAGAGCGGACGCCTTCGGCTTCGTTCGGGCGGAAATAGATGTCGGAATCCGGGCCATTCACCCCGCGAATCACAGGCAAATTGCCGAGGTTTGCATAGATTTTGGTCTCCGCGCCTTCCACGGAAGCATAGGCGTCGAAGAGCCCTAGGCGAAGCGTGTGCGGGCCGATGACCACGGCGAGGTCGCCCTCGATGCCGTAATAGGAGATGCCGGAGACGGTCTTATGGCCTTCCTCGTCCTCCGCGGCGACGGTGCCAAGGGACAAGGTTCCGACCGCGTATTCGGCGAGTTCCGCAACATAGCTGATGTCATGGAATTCTTCTTCGGAGAAGTTAGCGAAGTCCTTCTGCGTTTGTTCGTTCACGGCGACGGCTTTGATCTCGTCCAACGTGATTTCGACGTCCTTTTCGCCGAGTTTCATCGCGATGCCTAACGAAGCGATGCCGCCTTCCGCGGACTCGGAGTTCGCGGCATAGCCGATGCGGACGGTGATGTCGTTTTCCATGCCAAGGGCGGAGCCGTTGATAACGACCAACGTATCGCCGTTACTATCGTGGATATCCGCGGTCTTGAGCAGGTCGGTCTTTTCTAAAAGCGCGCTGACTTCCCCGCCCGTCACGCGGGAAAGAAGCGAGGCCGCGCCTTCTTTGGCGAAGGAGGCGGTGAGACGGCCAAAGCGGTCATCGAAGGACATCACGCTGCCGAAGAGGCGGCTTAGAAGCGAAGTCCCGTCTTCCGCGACATCCGTGAATGCGTTAAGGCTTAAGGACGCTTTGATCGCATCGGAAGGAAGGGTTTCGAGGGCTTCGGCATCTTTGCCAGAGCCATAGCCGATCGCCACGGTCTTATAGCCGTCGCGCAAATCAATGGCCAAGCGGTGGTGAGGAACGATGAGGTCGGTGAGTTTTTGCTCAAGGCGCAGGTCGACCTTGCCTTGCTTAACTTCATCGGTGAACGCGAAGGCGAGATCTCCATCGATCGCGAGGTCTTCGCCGACGGAGACGCCTAGGTTGGCCTCGAAGGCTTTTTCATGGACGATATCGGTGACCTGTTCGCCAATGCCTTTTAAGTGGCAGAGGTCATCGTAGCCTTTTCCTTCGTAGGAGGCGACGGTTGGAAGGGCCTCGAAGTCGCGCGTTTTAATGAGACCATTCAGCGTGAAAGAGGCGAAGCGGATGCCTTGGATTTCGATGCTCAAGAGGTCTGAGCGGTTCTCTGTTCCACGAAGACTCAAAACGATTTCGCCTTCTAGACCGATGGGGTCGAGGGTCAAGACGACTTCGATGAGATTGTTGTCGTTGCGGATGGATTTGATGAAGTCGACCGCGGCGACATAGACGCCGTTATTGAAGTCCTTCATGAAGTCCGAATCGAGGATGGAGTCGATGGAAAGCCCGAGGGTATTGAGGACTTCCTGAACTTGGTTCAAGGTGTTGCTGCCTTCCGCTTTTTCCTCAGTAGAGGAGCCGGAGAAGACATCGCTTAGCACCTCGGCGTAGAATTCGTCGAGGTAGACTTTCGTCGTGTGGGCCTTGAAATAGTCCTGATTGATGTCGAGGTAGCCGTCGCCTTTCTTCTCTTCTTGGTCGTAGAGGTAGGTGAGGCTGATGTCATGGCCCGCCTTACGGTAGAGCTCGTTGTTCTCATTAAGGGCCATTTTCTCGATGGAAGCGGTCGCGGAAACGCCATGGAACTTGCGCTCATCAAGGTCCGCGTCGGCGGAAAGGGCGATGCGCATCGAGTCGGAGGAGGCCTCTTTCTTCAAGTGGGTGCGGTCGCCCGCTTTTCCTTCGTTGGAATAGCCTAAGTCCAACGCTACGTCGACGCCGAACTGCGGATGGGCAACATAAGAGGCAACGGATCGAAATAAGGAGAGCGAGTCCTTGAGCTCTTTATATTGACTGACGTCGCCAGGGATGAGCGTCTGGTTCCAGCCATCGTGTTCTTCGTCGAAGTCTTTGATCGTCGCTTGGGCGGAAAGGCGCATGCCTTCTTGGATTTCCCAGGTTGGGTTTTCTTTGAGGGTGAAGTCATAGCCATCGTCTTCGCCGTTAGGAGAATAAGCATAGCGAGCAGGCAAATCGATGCCCGTTAAGGCAAACTCATCATTCGAACGCATGCCGAGCTCGAGATTCATCGAACCCAGGGGCAGGTTCCAGATGAAGTAGGGGTTGCCTTCATGGGTGGTTTCGATCATGTTTTCCATGGAGGACATGATCGCGTCGGTGGAGATGCCGCTGGAAGTGTCTTC
>JAFSVB010000133.1 GCA_017450325.1 Bacilli bacterium
AGTGCCGCCACGGCGAGGTGACAAGGCGATCGGCAAAGCGACGGATAAACTTACCGCGAGGGCCGCCACCGCCCCAATCGCCACCCAGATGATGACGAATTTCTTTTTGTTGACCGGTTGCCACTGCTCGCCATCGAATTGATAGTCGGTGTCTTCCTCTTTGACATAGGAAACCATGCCCGGTTCCGGGTCGAACTTGTTGTCAGCCTTCCCTTCGACGAGTTTGGATCGGATTTTCAGATTGTCTAAGGTTTCTTCTTCCTCGATCCTTTTTCTCACGAAGAAGAGCTTGATTTTGGATGCTTTCATTCTTAACTCCTTATTGAATAACCCAAACAATTGAGTGTTTCGGATTGAAACACTTTTGGTGTAAAAATCCGCGTGGCATCGGATAAAGAGGCCTCGGGCATACATGAAAAAACGTTCCTGACGATTGCATCAAGAACGTATTAGCCACATGGTGGCTGGGGGAGACAACTATATGATGCTTGCTTCCTCTATCCCAATGGACCGGAGGTAGGATGGATAAATATCCGTTAGCAAGTAGGATTTGCCGCACCGGCGGAGTCCCGTGATCGCTTTTGGGAAGCCGTTGTCCCTCGCGTCGATGAGCTGTTTTAGATATAAAGGCATTCGATCGTGAATAACCTCAAATTCTGTAGAATTCTACATTTTTATCGGTTAGATAGCGCTTCGTGCCGCGTCAAAGACCAAGACTGCCCGCCTGACACAAACGGCAAAAGAGAGCGAAGCCCGCATAAAGCGCAGCCGTTATTCGATCGCGAGGAGCCGCTTGATGATCTCCTTCACCATCGGATCGGCAAATTGGTAGGCGTCCGCGACCTTGCGCGTTTCCGGGGAAAGCTCGCGATAGGATTCCTCTTGGATCCCGATGAGGTAGTAAAGGGATACGTCCAAGGCATTCGCAATCAAGGCAAGCTGCTCTACCGTCGGGAAGGGAGAACCGCTTAGCATACGGGAAACCGTATATTGCTTCACCCCTACCGATTTAGCCAATTCCTCTTGGGTAAGGCCCCTGGTTTTCATGCTTTCTTTGATGCGCCCGACCACGCCTGCTTCGAATTCATTCATGCCCATAGTTTATGCTTAGGGCGCATATTTTTTCCAGTTATTATTTTATGCTTGCATAACATATTTTAATGTTATATCATGCATGTATCGCATATCCACTGATTTGAGTTATGCCCTGCCGCATATGCAGGATGGAGGTGTTTGCCCATGGAATACGACTTTGAAAACGACCAGGATTACCTCGCCTTCCGCGACTTTTTCGCCGAATACCTAAATAGGCATTCCAATCCGTTCTTCTTTCTTCTCGAAAACAAGTTGGACTGGAAAACTCACGGAGCTTCCCATGCCATCGGGGCAGCCCATTGCGACGTGTTCCTATCCGAACTATCGAAGCACCCATTTACGCCTCTTGCCATTGAAGAAAGAACGCATTGCAACGACGTTGCCTACGAAATGAACGTCGCGGTCATCCGTCATGAATTGGATACG
>JAFSVB010000134.1 GCA_017450325.1 Bacilli bacterium
CAAATCATTCATGAGCATATGATAGGAAAACTAATGTCAAAAAACAACGGATAAGTCACCGATTTTTTATCATTTTTATTTTTTCGGTGCTTTAAATAGGTTTCATCCTTAAGTTATCTTTCGGAACGTATCATCAATTGCATTGCCTAAATCGGAATCAAAAGGTCGATGTCCAAATAAAAGGCGCCAACTCGCGGTGTTTCTTGTGAGGTGTCCGCTAAATGGGCAAACAATTGGTCAAACTATCGCGGAGTGCTCCACCGCAAGCACAATCGATCGTCGTGTTTTGGTGGATGTAAAATTAAGGCGATTCTAAAATATTACAAATTATTAAAGATTATTAAGAATTATTAATGAATATCAGAATTATTAAGAATTGTTAAATAATATTAAAATTGCTTGAATCGCTTTGTGAACTCACCATCATATAGACGGATGGAGGTGATCTTATGGCTAACGTGAATCCCTTTTCGCTCGAATTCGGTGTGCAACCGTCGGAATACATCGACCGTTTTGAAGAATTATCGGAAATCACAGAGGATTTTACTTCGCTTTATCCTTCGGCCCATGCCTACGCGCTGCTAGGGCCTAGAGGATGTGGCAAGACCGTTCTGCTGAATGATATTGTGGATCATCTCGCCCACAAGGATGGCTGGATTGCATTTAACCTCAACGGTAAAGCGGACTTGCTTTCTCAGCTAGCGGGCGCGTTAAGCGAGAAGGTGCAGCGCAGCTTTCCTTCTTTGCAAGCCGAATTTAGCTTTTCGTTCTCTTTCCTTTCGTTGACACTGAAGGGAAAGGAAAAAGTGTCGGATATCCATGTCCTCCTGCAGAAGATGCTTTCAACCTTATCCAGGCATAATGTGAACGTGTTGGTCGGCATCGACGATGTCTCCGTCAACGATTATCTTGGCGTTTTCGTCAAGGAATTCCAATTGCTGCGGGGCATGCACCTCCCCTTGTTCTTAATCATGACGGGCCTTTACGATGCCTTTGATGACCTGCAAAGCCAAGATGGCCTAACCTTTCTCCAACGCACCCCGAAAAAATATCTCGGCCCTCTAAACCTACGTCTGATCGAGGCCAGCTATGAATCGACCCTCGGCGTAAGCGAGTCACAGGCCAAAGAACTCGCGCTTCAGACCAAAGGCTATGCCTTCGCTTATCAGTGCCTTGGTTACTTGTTGGTCAAAGAAGGAAAAACCCAGGTGGATGAAGCGGTGCTAAGCAAATTGGACCACTATCTAGAAGAAGGCGTCTATAACAAGCTGTGGCGTCAAATGAGCGGCAAAGAAAAAGAGATCCTCTCCTTCATCGCGCAGCGGGGGAGCGTATCCAACAAGGATATCTTCGAGAAAGGCTTATTGACCCCTTCGACTATCTCGACCTACAAGTCCTCGCTGAGCAAAAAAGGAGTCGTGGACGCTTCTCGTCGCGGATATATGTCCCTAGCGTTGCCTCGTTTTGCTGAATTCATCTTGGCTGTATATTAGGTTTTTAACACAATTCTCGGCTTCTGTGCGCGAGTTACATATAGCGGCCGCTTTTCTGCATATAGTGGCGTCAAATTTGCATATAGCAAGGCGAAACATATGCATATAGCCGACGCCATCGAGGTTTTTGTCAGACTAAAGGAGTTTCTTTTTGATTGGAGACAAGAGGTCCTTTTTGATTTTGCCGCGCAATCCGAAGAACGCTTGTTCGCCGTGGGTGAAATTCCCCTCGTCGAACTTGAATTGGAGGAGGGCGTATTCGCATAGGAGGTCCGCCACCTGCAAAAGCGTGGATTCGCTTTGTTCCCGTTTAACAAACATAATGGATAAGCCGAAGTCGCGGAACACGTCGATGACCATCGGGGCGATTTCGGATTGGCCGTAATCGTAGGAAACCTCTATTTCGTCAAATTCTTTGAGATACTTCAGATGTTCCTCGATCCAGGAGCTGAGTCGCCTCGAGATGCGCGAAAGCAACAGCAACCGATCCGCAGACTCCTTTCGGCAATAAATAACCGCAAATGATGCCGGAATCTTGAAGGCGTAGAAGGCAAGCGCCCAAAAGAGCTTCTGCCGATCCTCACGGAGCATTCCTTTGTAGGGCTCCTCGTTGCGGACCAGATTCCCCGTGTGGACGAAATACTCACCACCTTCCATCTTCGACAAACGCCTTTTGAAGTATCTTTCGTCCTGGGAGACGTCCGCTTCGGGCGAAAGCAAAACCATGCCGAGGGCATAGATGGGGCAGCTGCGGTCCCGCGAATCGTAGTCGCCGCTCTCATCGAGGCTGATTTTCAATACTCGTTTGCGCTTCATTAGACAATAAAAGCCGGATCTTTTCCGGCCCTTCGGTGGACCCCGAGAGGGCTTTGCTCCTCCCGCATCCACCTATATTATAGGCAAGGCCTGTGAAAAAACAATCACCCCCGCGAGGTCGACAACAGCGGCCCCGAACCATTTCCGTTCAAAAGCAAGGCAAACGCATGAGCGAAACCGTTTACCGTGCGCGAACGATGATTATCTATGTCCGAGTGCCTTTCTCAGTGCGCAAGTGGCAACCCCTCCACTTTCGGGGGGCAATTGTTTCTCCTTCGCGAGCGAAAAAGCCTTCCCCATGAAAGATCCAAAACGAGGGAAGCCCACATCGTCTGCACTTCCATAGAAAAACGTTCCAGACAATATGTATCAAGTACGTATTCGTCACATGTATCGATAATCGCGGTGCCCTTTCGGGCTATAGCGCTCCCGAAGCCTTAGAAAAACGCCTTGTTCATAATGGGGTCATACAAAAAGTCTCTGCTTTGTCCATCGACGCTCCGCGAAAAGCCAGAGCCTCTACGTCTAAAACGTGTCGGCGTCATTTTGCTTTCGACCAAAACGATCCTTGAATTACTAGTCTCCGTACGACTCTTTCCTAGCCGCGATAGATGCAAGAGAAACGCTCGTCGCCATAATAACGTTGACGGCTAACGCGCCAAGCTCGGTGACTGCATTTAATCCCCCATCAAAGCTTTCTTGATCTCTTCCGTCGAGGTATAACCTTTTACGTTTGGGTCCTTGGAGATACGCATTGCTTCCGCCATCGCGGAACGCGTCTCATCGTCATACCTCGGCTGCTCAACTTTGAATGGAAGGCCGCCTCTAAGGACGCATTGATAGAGAAAGAGATTGACGGCGGTCGACATGTCAAGCCCAAGACTAGAAAACAGCTCGTTTGCTTGTTTTTTGATTTCGGCATCGATTCTAATTTGAGTTGGCGTGGTCATATGAATCTTTCTCCTTCTATAAACTGATATGAGACGACCCGTGTCAAGGGGCTAGTGATTAATTCCGTAATTCTTTTCGTTTTCTCTATTCCTTTCGTGTCGAATCGACTCTCCGATGGCTGTTGGTTCGGATTGGAACGACCGGCATTTGACCACTCTGATATTCGGGAGTTCGGCCTTCGCCTTATCCATA
>JAFSVB010000135.1 GCA_017450325.1 Bacilli bacterium
AATCAGCAAATGAAGCGGAACCCAGACCGTTTTCCAGAGGATTTCTGCTTCCAGCTTACCAAAAAGGAAATCTTGAGGTCACAATTTGCTACCTCAAGTTCGTGGGGCGGCCGTCGATACTTGCCCTACGTCTATACCGAATAGGGAATCATCGCCCTTGCCGGGGTATTTCTCATCTTGCAGTAAATTGTATAAATATAATTTAAAAGATATAATTTATGTATGGAGGAATTAAAGCCTAAAAATGAGCTTCTTCCCTTGGCGGAAACCGAGGAAGGCATCGCGGATCGCATCTTCACGATCCGCGGCGTCCAGGTGATGCTCGACAGCGACATCGCCAGCCTTTTTCAGGTAGGGGTAAAAATGTTGAATCAACAAAAGAAGCGGAACCCGGATCGTTTTCCTGAAGATTTCTGCTTCCAGCTTACCAAAGAAGAACGAGATTGCTTAAGGTCACAAATTGTTACCTTTACGGAAAGAACGCGTGATCGCAAATATCTTCCTTACGTTTTTACCGAGCAGGGGATCATCGCCCTTGCTGGGGTGTTGCGCTCAGGCCTAGCGGACAAAATGGCGGTGGAGATCTCCCGCGTCTTCGTCTCGATGCGGCGCTTCATCCTCGAAAACGGCGACCTCATCAAGAGGGTAGCCGAGCTGCAGAGCCGCCAGATCGCCTTCGAGAACGAGGCGGCCCGGAAATTCGATGCCCTTTTTTCCTATGTCGACGAAAAGTCGTTCCCCAAGCAGATGACTTTCTTCGATGGGCAGTGGTTCGACGCCTACGATTTCCTTAGCTCCCTCTTTGAGAAGGCCGATGCCTCCATTTTGCTCATCGACCCTTATTGCGACCGGGAGGCGCTACGATACTGCGCGAAGCGGAAAGACGGGGTCCGCATTAAAATCTGCCATGGTCCTCGCGCGGCCTTAGGCGGCCAAGACGTTCGGACTTTTTCCCGCCAATACGGGCCAATAGACGTAAAATGCGACGACGTCTTCCATGACCGCTACCTGATTTTGGATGAGAAGGAATGCTACCATATCGGCGCCTCATTCAACCATGCAGGCAAGCGCGTTTTCGGCATTAGCCGGGTAGAGGATGATGACGTCGTCGCCTTATTGCTAAGAAAGGGAAGCTAAAATGAGATATCCGTCCACCAGCCTCATCGAGCAGATAAAAAGAGAAAGAAAGAAGAAGGGAATCACCCAGACGGAGCTTGCCACAATGCTTGGGCTCCCCCAGCCTTCCATCGCCAGGATCGAGACCGGCGTGGTTTCCCCAACCCTCGGGATGCTCGAGCGCATTTGCGATGCCTTGGGGCTTGAGATGCTCGTCCAAAAGCAAAGGGTAATCCCAAGGCGGGTGAACCTTGTCGTGGATATGCATGGATGCCCCAACCGCTGCCTCCATTGCTGGCTTGGGGACTTGCCAAACCGAATCTTGAGCGACGAAGAGGCGACTTGGATTGCCTCGCTCTTCCGTCCTTATTTCAAGGACCTGACCTTCTATTCCTGGCTTCGGGAGCCGGATTTTTGCCCCGATTACCGGGCGCGATGGGAAAAGGATTGCGCCCTTTCCTCGATGAAGCCAGAACGCTTCGAGCTGGCCTCTTTCTACCGCATTGTCCGCGACCCTGACTATGCGGCCTTCCTCAAGGAAGTCGGGACGAAGAAAGTCCAGCTGACCTTCTTCGGAGGCGAAACGACGACCGATAAATACGTAGGGCGCAAGGGCGCATATCAAGAGCTATTGGAGGCGACGAGAATCCTATTGAAGCAGGGCATAACGCCTCGCTGGCAGTTCTTCATCAACATGGAAAACAAGGAGGAGATCCTTCCCCAAATCAAAGTAGGGGAGGGCATGGGGGTAAAAGAGATCTTCGTCCACGAGGGGAGCTGCGACGGCAATAACGCCAAGCTTTATGATATCCGTATCGAGAAAGAAGCCATTCCGGAAGAGCTGATTCCCTATTATCTGGATTATGGGGAAATCCGCGCCGAGAGGGAGTGGTGCCAAAGACTTAAAGGCAGCAAGGAGTGCTTCCTTCCCCATAACGAAAAGGACATCACCCTCAACATCGCCTCCGATTTTAGCGTCTACTTCCATTTCACGAACCCCTCCCATGCCTGGTGCCTTGGCAACCTCAAAAAGGATCCCATGGACCGCATCGTCAAAGCCGCGGTGGAGGAAACCGTCCCGGCCCTGGTTTTGTCTAGGGCGATGCCGCTAGGCAGGCTTGCCTCCAAATACGGGGACTTCGAATCAAATAAGGCATTCAGCCTAGAAGACTACAAAATGCTCCTCTTGAATCGTTATTTGGATGAAGCCTATAACGTTCCAAAGGATTTGGATGAACTATCGACGCGAATCCAAAAAATATTAGGCGATTCGGATTTGTAAGGCGAGACATACCGTGCTTCTAAATCATTGGTTTTTATTCTCTTGGCTTACACTTAGCCTACGGAAAATCGATATTCTTTTCGAAACACGCTAAGTTGCTGGTAATTAAACATAAAAGTATAATGGATGTAATTGGAGAGATTTTTTATGGGCAAGGAATTTGGAAGGAAAATCAGGGAGCTTCGAAAGAACAAAGGGCTCAACCAGCAGCAATTCGCGGAGAGCCTAGGCTACGCGAACAAATCGATGATCTCCCACATCGAGGACGGCTCGGCGGAGATGAGTTATGAGAAGATTCTCGTCTTGATCCGCGAATACAAGGTCAACGCCAGCGAATACCTCGACCTCGACCCCACGGGCGTCGAGGAGCTCGACAAAAGGATCAAGGAGATCTCCGCCCCTGACCCTAGCCGCGTCTACCCGATGCGCGATTACCAAGGCTTGGTCAACGTCAAGCCCACCGTGAGGAACCCGAACGTCATCGTCGGCGACTTCACCTATTACTCCGGGAACAACTTCGAATTCCGCGTCACCCACCATTACGACTTCATCGGTGACAAGCTCATCATCGGCAAATTCTGCCAAATCGGGGCCAACGTCGAATTCGTGATGAACGGGGCCAACCACCAGATGAACGCGGCCACGACCTTCCCGTTCTACATCTTCCGCGGCTGGGAGATGGATAGCCCATCCAAAGAGAACTTGCCCCTAAAGGGCGACACGGTCGTCGGCAACGACGTCTGGATCGGCGAAGGCGCAATGATCCTCCCCGGCGTCCACATCGGGGACGGGGCCATCATCGGCAAAGGCGCGGTGGTGGGGAGCGACGTCCCTCCTTACTCCGTCGCGGTGGGGAATCCCGCCAAGGTCGTTCGGAAGCGGTTCGACGAAGAACTGATCGACTTATTGGAGGAGACCAAGTGGTGGGACCTTCCGGTTAGGGAAATCCAAGCCCTCATCCCCATCCTCACGAGCCCGGATCTAGAAGGGCTCAAAGCAGAACTGAAGAAAAGAAAAGAAGCCAAACGATGAACGATAAGAATTACAAGCTGATCACCTTCACCGAGGACGGCCTGTCCTTGGACGTCCGCGTGGACGCCGAGAAAGAGACCGTCTGGCTCACCCAAGCCGAGATGGCCGAGCTTTTCGGCGTAAATGTCGATACCATCGGCCTCCATCTACGCAACATCTACCGGGAAGAAGAACTCGAAACCTCAACTTACGAGGAATCCTCGGTAGTTCGCTTCGAAGGCAATCGCCAAGTGAAACGTACCATCCGGATTTATGATCTGGACGCCATTATCGCGGTTGGGTATCGCGTAAAATCGAGGCGAGGCCTGGTTTTCCGCCGCTGGGCAAACACGGTGCTCAAGCAATACCTCGTCGAAGGCTATGCCCTGAACGAAAAGCGGCTATCCGCCCTGAACCGAACCGTGGAGGTCCAACGGGCTTTACTCACCCATTACGCGGAAGGGGCGGGCACGGATGCCGATGAGGTCATCGCCGTATTGGACCGCTTCACCTCGGCCCTTAACATGCTCGATGACTACGACCACCAATGCCTTTCCAAACCCAAGAAAAGCGACAAGCAGGTCATCTATTTGGATGAGCAGGAATGCTTCGAGCTCATCCGCAAGACCTCGTTCAATCAGCGTGGCGACCTATTCGGCAGGGAGAAGGACAAAGGGGCCCTCAAGGGCATCCTCGACCAGATCGCCCAATACGTCTTCGGCGAGGAAGTCTACCCAAGCATCGAGGAGAAGGCGGCAAACCTCCTCTATTTCCTTGTGAAGGACCATGTTTTCGCCGACGGGAACAAGCGCATCGCTGCCTTGCTTTACCTCGCCTTCCTCCATAAGAACGGCATGCTCGTGAAATCGGATGGACGCATGGCGATTGCTAACGATGGCTTGGCCGCCTTGACGATCCTCATCGCCGAGAGCAAGCCGGAGGAAAAGGAAATCATGGTGGCCGTGACCATGAACATGACCGGGAAATAAGAGGATTCGTACTCCCCGCATCGTGAACCAGAGGGCTAAAAAGCTTAGACGGCATCGAATAAATCCGAAAACGGCTACCACTTTATTACCACTCAAATCGGGACGATTTTTCTGGAGCAAGACTTTTCTCAGCCTCCAAAACGCTGTTTTCCTGGAGCACTTTGGAATCCTGCCCCAAAGCCATTCGCGCATATTGTTTTTTGTTTGGGCAAAGGGTATATTATGGATGGTCGCAGGAGAAATTCCTGGGGATCACCGAAGTGCGGGAAATTAATCCCGCTTTTCTATACTAAAGATGATGAAGCGCCTCGACATCTACCTTGACGAAAGCGGGGACCTCAGCCCCTATTCGAAAACCAATCCGTTCTATGCGGTTTGTTTCGTTTTGGCCGATGACGCAGAAGCATGTGCTCCCGCGCTTCGCAAATTCGATTTCGATAGGAAGAAAAGCTCCCTTCCCGGGGATTTCGTACATGTTGGCCCGTTGGTCCGCAACGAGCCTCCTTACAAAGGATATGAAAGAGAGGATAGGCAAAGGCTGTTTTATGGCTTGTATCTCCTCACGATGCATGCCCCGATTTCTCTTCTGTCCGTGGAGGTGGAGAAACGCCCGGGCCTTGATCTCGGGGTATCGCTCACCGACGCTTTGCTCAGCTCATTAGAAGAGCATCGGTCGTTTTTCGCGCGCTACGACGACATCGTCCTCCATTACGACAATGGGCAACCTTTCCTAATGGGGGTGGTGCTGGGCGCTTTCCGCGCGAAACTCTTGAAGGCCCGTTTCGAGAAGACCCTTCAATCGGAACACCCGTTCATGCAGGTTGCCGATCTCATCGGGGAGATGGAGCTTATCCGTTACCATTGCAAACTCAATTGCCTTACCAAAAGCGAAATCGCGTTCTTCGGCGAAAAGAGGAAAATCAAGAAAGACTATTTGAAGCCCCTGGATCGCAAGGCCCTTTGATTCCTGCAATATAGAAGCCGGTTTTGTTTGTTTGGAGCAC
>JAFSVB010000136.1 GCA_017450325.1 Bacilli bacterium
AATGGACATCCATGCCCACGTAGATTATGCTTTGCATTGCGATCCTCCTTTGCCTTTAGGGCAGTGCTCAATGTTTTAGCGAACAAATTGTCGCATTGATCCCCGGACTCGACAACGGAGGGTCGTTTCATATTGTCTACGTTGAACTTTTTGGTTCAAATTATATCGAAGTAAAACGCAATGGAATCTTGGTTAAAGTCGCAAGTCCTTCGGCTTTTGCAATTCAAAAGATCCTCATCAATGATCGAAGGGGCAACAAGGCCGAAAAGGATGCGCAAGCCATTGATTATGTCTTGTCTTTCATTAACGCCTCTACCAAAAGCTGCGCGGAATTCTATGAGCTTTTCGATAAACTTCCAAGAAAATGGAGAAAGACAATTGAAGAGTATTGTAGACTGCGAGGCATCAATCTTCCGCGAAGAGTTTCCAATTAATCAAAGTCGTTAACGGACGATTGGCATCTTGGCTTATTTCTAAATTATGGCGATAAAATCAGCACCTTTATGGATCATGGGAGGGTTCGCATGTCGTCTCCTATGGTCCACCATCAGTATCCCTGTCCCAAGTCTTAGCCGGCTTGGGGTTTTCTATATTTTAAAGTCGATTCGAAGTAGAAGTGCCTAGGTCATAATTTAAAAGAGCAAAGTGTTCTGCTTTGCAAAACCCCGAGTTGGCAGCGTTAGAGTTTCAAACCCGTCGGTACGTTGTGGCTACACTTTCTGTCGAGGGGAGGGCGATGCTCGCAGTAATTGAAACCGGCGCATCGCTTAAGAATGATCGTAATGCCAACGTCAACAAGTTAGTTACGTTATATGAAAAGATTGATTTTCGGAATATTTGCGCCGAATAGAAAACGGACTGGGGCCCTAATTCTGAAAAAAACTCCTGAGAGCAAGCAAACCGAATTGGCTTGCTTGCTCTCAGGAGAAAGACCAAATGAATTAGGCTTTGGCGTCTTCGCCCTTAAGCTTCCTGTTTCTGATAAGGAGCGCAACGGCGATGCCGATGCCAGCAGCGGACAGCGTCCAGATCGCAACATCAGCGATCGTGATCCAGGTCCTCCATGGCTTGATGGAGTTGCTGACGATGACGCCTTCTAATTCATCGCCGATCGCGAACTTCATATCGGGGTTCGCGTTCGAGGTGACGACGGCGTAGATGATATTTTTGGCAGCCTTATGGACGTTTTGCATGATGCGGCCATTGCTTGTCGCACCGTTATAGAAGGAATTGAGGTCCCAATAGTTAGAGCCGGTGTTGAGCCACATGTCGTTTCCAGCATAGAGGCCGGAGATGATGTCTTCGTAGAACATCGCGGGCACGGATGCCTGGTCGGTGATGACCATGCCATGGAATCCCCACTCATCGCGGAGGACATTGGTCATTAGACCCTTATGCGCGCCAGCCCAGGCCGCGCCGACGCGGTTCATGGCCGCCATCGCCGCAGTGCACTTGGCCTCCCTGACGATCAACTCAAATCCCTTGAGATAGATTTCGCGCAGCGACTGCTCGTTCGCCATCACGATTCCGCCAGAACGTCCGGTTTCCTGATCGTTAAGCGCGAAGTGCTTCATGTAGGCGATAACGCCGCGGGCACGGACGCCTCTTACCTCAGCTGCTCCGATTTTACCGGAGAGGAAGCCGTCCTCAGAATAATATTCGAAGTTACGGCCAGAATAGGGAGAGCGATGGATGTCGGCGCCAGGAGCATACCAGCCAGCGACGCCAGTTTGGATTGAGTCGTCGCCGATGAGTACGCCCATCTCTTCGATGAGCTGGTCATTCCAGGTAGCGGCCATCATGACCTCGACCGGCCACGCCATGCAGGAGACGCCGCCAACGAGGGTTCCAGAGATCCCAGAGGGGCCATCTTTATCCTGAGTGGCAGGAAGGTCGATGGCTTTGAGGGTGATGGTCGAGTACCCGCCCATACGGACGAGTTCGAGCATCTTCTTCTGGGAAACCTGATTGACGAGCTGATCCCAGATTTCGTCGTCGTAGTCTTTGGCAACCCCATCGACGACCGCGTCATGGATTGAAAGTTTGGTGCCAGAGGAATTGGTTGGCATATCGACATCGTTTTTGACGACATCATCGGATCGGTTCCAATTGAGGGCGTCGTTGAGCTTATCGCCGACGGCCCAGGTTCCATTCTTATAGGCCGAGGTCGGGAAGGTGCCTTCCCAGTCGGAACGGCTTACATAAGTCGCTGCTTCTTCCTCGTAGTAAGAAGGATCGGCATCATCGAATTGATTGGTGATCACTTTGTTGGTTGCTGCCGACTTCGCGAAGGTCGTGGTGTCGAGGGTGTCAGGATGATAGGAGTCGTTGACCATCGCGGCGTTTCCACCGGTGGACTGGTCTTTTTTCGCGAGGATGTTTTTGGCGGCTTCATGGGCATCACGAGCAGCGGTGAAGTAATATTGTCCTGCGTCGCGGATGTATGTCTTCGCGCCTGTGGC
This sequence comes from Bacilli bacterium, assembly GCA_017450325.1. Classification (GTDB taxonomy): domain Bacteria; phylum Bacillota_I; class Bacilli_A; order RFN20; family CAG-826; genus Alloenteromonas. Next base: position 2,463 of record JAFSVB010000136.1, read on the forward strand.
GTCATAAGCGGCAAGGCTTTCCTTGCTCACGGTGATGGTAACCGTTTGCTCGTAATACTCCTTGGTCATGCCTTTCTGCGGGCTAAGCGCCTTGGTTTTGGCATAGCCGACGAGCTCGACGGCCCCTTTTTCGATTCCGTTTGCGACATCGTAATCGGTGTATGGGGATTGCATGTAGATCTCCACCACGTCTTTTCCGGATGCATTGCCGACGTTATCGACGGTCACGGTGATCTCGAAGTCGTTCGCGTTCTCCTTGACGTTCAGGTCCTTCCACTCGAAGGAGGTGTAGGAGAGCCCATATCCAAAGGGATACTGAACGGCTTTGTCATAATTGAACGCGCCGGTTTTGGCCCTGCCAAGGATTGCATCCTCGTATCGGGTCTCGTAGTATTTGTATCCCACGTATATCCCTTCCTCGTAAACGAGGTAGGTGCTTGCTTTGTTATAGGTGGACTCGGAGTTCTGCGACGGGAAGCTCACGCCTTCGGTCTTGAACGAGCCCATGTTGGCAAAGGAAGGAGCCGAGGTCGAATCATAGGCCCAGGTATCTACTAGCCTGCCGGAAGGATTGACGTTTCCGACCAAGATGTCGCCAAGGGCATATAGGCCTTCTTGTCCGACGCCGGGAACCCAGAGGACGGATTTGATGTTCGCGAACTCCGCTTCCTCAAGGAAGCCAAGCTCCATCGCATTGTTCGAATTGACGACGAGGATGACATTCGTGGATTTCTCGCAAGCGAGGCGGAGCATATCCTTTTCATTGTCGTCGATCTGGAGGTAGAGATGTTCGCCGCCAGTCAAGGTATATCCCCTGGCGTCAGTAGTCATCGGAAGGTCGAATGACTCACCGCCCGAACGCCCGATGCAGGCGATGATCGCATCGTCTTTTGCAATCGCGGACTTCAGTTCCTCCGTATAGGCGGAAGAAGGAACTTCGTTGACCTTGAATGCGCCGGTGCCTTGAGCGGTTGGGACGTCTTTGCGGTAATTCGCGCCAGGTCCGCTCTTATAGAAGTCCCAGGCGGTCTCATCGACTTTGAGGCTAGCCCTTTCCAAAGATTGCTTCAATGTCGGCGCCGAAGTGGCATCGACCGAGCCGGAGCCGGCTCCGCCATAAACGAAATCGACGCTATCTTGACCAAGGCAAGCGACTTTGCTTTCCTTTTTAAGTGGTAGCAAACCGTCTTTGTTCTGGAGAAGCACGATGCCTTCGGCCGCGACTTCTTCGCATTTTTGCTTTTCGCCATCGGATGGCGTGTAGCTGCTCTCGGAGAAATAGACATCAAGCAATCCCTCATAGGAGTAGGCGATCGAAGTCCCGACTCCCATCGCGACCGATAGAACGGCCGCGGCGGAGAAGATCGTGATGGCTTTCCAGGCAGCGAATTTCTTTTTAGCCATATGAATCCCCTTTATATAGATAAGGTTATGCTGAGGTTACTCGCCCGTGCTTTCTTCTTGGCTTGTAGCCGGTTCTTCTTCGACGACGAAGTGGGCCGCGATCTCTTCGGGCAGGTAGAGCTCGACGATGGTGCAGCCAGAGTCGGAGGTCAAGAAGGAATAGGCATAGCCATATTCGCCTTTGAAGAAGTCGAGGGTGTCACTATTGGAAGAGGAGCCAAGCAGCGCGACGGGGAAGAGGCTGTCATCGATGCCGTCGACGTTATAGGAATACTGCATGAAGAACATGCCACAGGTGGTGTATAGGATCGAATCCGCAGCGGCGAGGGCAATGATTTCATCGCCATCTTCGTTCTCATCGACCGTGAATTTGCCTTCGGCGCGGAGGACGACGGAACCCTGGGTGCCATACATATTCATGTATTTGACATTCAAGGCAAGATAGGTGCCATCATCGAAAGTCGTGACGACGTAGTTATCAAATCCAGGCTGGAGCATCTGGTAGGCCGGGATGTAGTAGCCACCTTCGAAGGTGCCGATGTAGACGCTATCGATTTCCTTGCCGAAGTCATGGGCTTTGATATCGCCTTGATATGGATTCACAACCTTAGACTCCGTCCTCGGAAGCAGCTCCCCTTCATCGTCTTTGGGCGCGAAGTGGATCGCGTAGCTATCGGGCAGGTAGAGCTCGGTGATGGTGCAGCCGGAATCGGAGGTGAGGAAGGAATAGCCGAAGCCATATTCGCCTTTGAAGAAGTCGAGGGTGTCGCTGTTGGAGGAAGATCCGAGCAATGCGACGGGGAAATTGCTATCGGCCATGCCGTCGACATTATAGGAATACTGCATGAAGAACATGCCGCAGGTGGTGTAAAGGATCGAGGCGGCGTCGGAAAGCGAGACGATCTCATCTCCATCATCGTTCTCGCTGATCGCATAGGAGCCGGTCGTGGTGACGACGACGCTTCCCTGGGTGCCATACATATTCATGTAGATGACTTTGTTGGAGACGTAGGTGTTATCGTCATAAAGATCGACGACGTAGTTATCAAATCCAGGCTGGACCATCTGGTAGGCAGGGATGTAATAGCCGCCTTCAAAGGTGCCGATGTAACTCTTCACCAATTTGGCAGCGGCCACGGTGGGTTCAACGCTAGAAGCGGCGGGGCCGGCGGAAGAGGCGACAGACGAGGAATCATCAGAAGCCGGATTAGAGGCGGGGGTGGAGTTAGCAGTAGATCCGCAGCCAACGAGGGCGGCAGAGGCTAGAACTCCGACAAGCAGATGGGTGTGTTTCATGGTTTTTCTCCTTTTTGCGCGGAAATGACCTTTCTACAAGTGACATTGGTTAGCGCTTACATGCACTTTAACGAACAAAAATGCCGAATGCGGTTTTTGGCATGCGGCGTATCGTTTTTGGCAAAACCGGTTGAGTTACCTTTAGTTCCTGACGAAGATTGCCTTCAATGTAAAAACGTTTCCATTAGCGTCGATTTCTAGCATCCCGCCGTAGTTTTCCGTGATTCTCCGAATGGAGCTAAGCCCGATTCCGTGGAATGCTTTGTCGGTTTTGCTCGTTTGGACTTTGCCATCCTTGATTTCGACGTTGCCGTCAAAATAGTTAGAAACCTGCACCGAGACGACTCCCTTTGACGATTTGATCGAGAAAAGTATTTTCTTCTCTTCGACTGCGCTTTTGGCGGTGGCTTCCATCGCGTTATCTAGCGCGTTGCCTAGGAAAACATAGATATCAGGGGGATCCATGAATGAGAGAAGACTCGCATCTCCATCGAACTCAATTGAGATTCCTTCGTTTCGCTTGGCGAGGTTCTTGTCGACGAGGATGATGTTGACCACTTCGTTTCCGGTGTCGACGAAGAAATCGATTCCCGCGAATTGTCCCATCGCCTCGTTGATCCTTTCTTGGCTTGCCCCGCCGCTCGAGCGCAACTCCAAGATTTGGTGCTTGGCATCATGAACGAATCTCTTAAGCGTTTCGATCTCGCCCTTCTTGAACTCTAATTGCTTGGCCTGCTCATAAAGCAAAGAAGACACTAGGCTCTTCTCCCTCTCTTTTTGGTTTTCGAAATAGAGAAGATAGACAACTAACATCACAAGCGCGCAAGTGAATACGGAGACGACCGCGCCAAGGTAATTCGGATTCGTGACGATGCGCGTCTGAGCTTCGTTCTGATAGATGGATTGGCCCGAGAAGGTCAATAGGACGGTAGTTATCAAAATCAAAGCGAAGGCGATGGTCGTGGAACGTTCCTTCCCGACGTGAATCTGCTCAATGGTCCGGAATTTACGGACGATGAAGAAATACGCGAGCAGGCAGACGATGATGAATCCCGTAACAGAAGCCAAAGCGTACACCGCCATGTAATCGATGATCGCAGTAACCCAGGTCCTAGCCAAAAGCTCGGTGAAGATGACGTAGCAAAGATGCTGGATGCAATATCCGCAAACGGTGTTGAGCAAAGCCTGACTGAAACGGTACTCAAAGCAAAAATAAAGATATACCGTGGTTAGAACCGTCAGGATAGAGTAATGAAGCATTACAATAACGATAACCATATACCTTGCATTATCGAAATAGCCTGAGGAAAAAGCGGACCTAATCGGGAAATATAAGAACGCCCAGCCGATCAAAAACGCGAATCCGATCGCTGCCCTCGCAGGAAAATTCTTCTTCCTCTTATAGCAGGGAATCGCAAAAAGCATCTCGGCCAATACGAGTTCGATGATGAAGCGCAGCTCTTCGAATATCTCGTAACCCGCAGCATTAAATCCCATAGCGTTTGGTGAACTCCATCAAGAATTCTTTTTTTCGCGAACGGGAGATACTTAGCTTCGTTCCGCTTATGGTCACAGCATCGCCTTCCACGTTTTCGATATTCTCAAGCGACACGATGCACCAATTGCTGATCTGCACGAATCCCTTGCCTTGCAATGTCGCGATACATTCCTTGAGGGTTTGGCGCAGCTCGTAATCACCGGATTCAATGTGATAAGTGACGTAATGGCCGCTACTAGTAATGTAGAGGATGGAACTAAGGTGGACAGGGACGTGTTGCTTGTCGCGAGTATAAAGGGTAATCCTGTCATCCAATGACATGCGCAAACGATCGATGACGGTACGCATCCTCAAGCAGAAAGCGTCATAGGTGTAAGGTTTCACGATATATGCTGACGCGCCGACGCTATAACCCTCGATCGCGTAATTGACTAACGAGGTCACGAACACGATCGCGGTCGTCTCTTCCCCATACTTCTCTCGGATCCTCTTGGAGAGCTCAAAACCATTCTTGTCGAAAACTACGATGTCGATAAACACAAGACTATAGGGAATGTCGAGCGGAAAAGAGTCGACTGTGGCGTAGTAATCTATAGAAAAAGGCATTCCTTCGGAATTGAAAAAACCATTGATGCAAGAAGCCAAATGCTCCTTAGCGCCCACTTCATCTTCAATAATGGCGATTCTTGCGGAGTCCATCTGAGTACTTGCATTATAAATGCAGTACAGGGCGCTATATAAGTGTTTTTTACTCTAGCGGTTTGCCCTTTGCCTCGATCTATGCGAGGCAAAGGGCAAACGCAAGATGCCAAAGCCCTCGGAGGCGGTCCGCCATATGGGTTCTGCGTGAGCATAGACCGAAAATAGGCCATAGACGAGGAGGAGGCGAACGAGGGCGACTATATAGAAATAACGAGGCTCATCGGAAAAAACGCCCAACCTCGGCCCGGGTGCATCATTCGCACCAATTAGGTCAGGTCAATCATCCCAAAATCCCGAAAACCGGATCGATAGGTTCTAGGGATTTTTTCTTGAAAGCCCGATAGAATGCTGGTTTCTCAGGAAAGCGGACGCGGATACCATCCAACACGGGGCGATTACACCTATAAACATCTAAAAGCCATAAACGGCTCGGGCGTTTATAGGTGAGAAAGGAACACATTAAACCGTCTGCCATGTAAGCGGGGTTTGGATAGGACGGATGCGAGATATAAAAACCTCCGAGGTACATAAAGGCGGCGTAGATTTGCCCTTGATGCCCGGAGGTCTTAGCTTTATTCCACGAAAGTTTGATTAGAGGCGGACGTTTCTTACGAAAGAAGTAAGTCGCGCTATTTCTAAGGCAAGGGCAGTGCCGCCACCGCCTTCTTCTTCCTCGACGAGAGCTTCGCGCATCTTTTGCATAAAATTGGCCATATTCAGCGTAACGACCTGGAATGTGCCTTCGAGCAGGACGATGACGATCAGCAAGATGCCTGCCACGGGGACGAGCAAGTCGACATTCGGGTTTTTGTGTTTCTTCGTGTAAGAGAAGAGCAAGACGAGCGGGATGGCGATGAACAAACCTATTGCGCCACCGACGCCAATGCCTTCGAACACATTGAGCTTATAAAAGACCAATAGTTCCAGTTCCGCGTCCGTTATGTCGGGGTACTGCATTATGTATCCAGCGGCCGTTGTGATGGCCAGCACGATCACGAGGATTAAATCAATCGTGGCGAAAATGGCGAATACAATGCTGAGGTTGATGGAAATCTTTAAGGAGTGTGCCTTGGTTTGTCTGTGCTCCTCAAAGGCTTCTTTTGAGTTGTTGTGGCGGCGGATGAAGGCAATTTCGGAAATTTTCAGAGCAAAGATAAAGGTGATGAATGCCGCTAGGACAAGCGGGGGTTTCGATGGAAGAAGGAAGAAGACGGGGCTAGGAATCGAGAAATTTCCCATACCGATCATATACTTGATGACGATGCCGGCTACTTCGTAGGCGACGGGGAGAATAAACATCAAGCGGAAGAGAATAATGCGTTTTCCCTGGAATATTTTTGCGTTCGGAACGTAGTTCATGAAATAGAACATCAGTACGATGAGAAGCATGTCGATGAAGATGTTCAAAACATAGCCGGATTTTCCTAAAGCCGGAAGCAACGCGCCGAAGAACATTGCTGCGGTGCCCCAGTTCGCCTCGGGATCTAGGGCCAATAAGGTGCGAAATCCGAAATGGAAGACGACAAAATTGGCGAGAATATACATGCCGCCGGCTAAGACGCCATAACGGATGAACAGCCCTTTATAAGCGCCGCGCTGGTGCAAAATGGTTGAAATGTTCGCTAGCAAGAACAAAGGGATGGGCAAGCTGGCAAAAACGCTGATGACGTTGTTCCACGTCTCAACCGTCCTCACCGTATCCGGTGCCAGTTTGGCTTCAAGTTGCAAAATAACGCTGACTTGAGCAATGGCAAGGCAGAACCATGCGATGATTCGCAAGTGCCGGTAAGAAAGGAAGCCACCATACTTGATGTCATTATCAAGCATGCGATCCTTCCATTTGATGCGCTTTATTTTCACGGAAGCACCTCCTATGGAATGCAAGAGCACTTTATCTTAGCGCGCCCGCTGGGGCAAAACAAAGTCAAATAACGTATGACAGTATTAAATGCCTCAATTGGATCAATTCGCTATTTGTAGATTTAGGAATACAATATCTCGTATTTGCCCAAAATAAATGGTGTTTTGCAAAGATTTTCGAATCAAATGCCTTCATTTTTGGCATAAAGCGTAATATGTGATTCCGGCACTATCAGATTCGCGGCTATTCTAAAACGGCTATCCTCGGGTTACCTTATAAAAGCAAAAAGTTTGGAAAAAACGCTTATATAAGTGGCGTAGGGTTCCTGAAATCAATAAAATAACTCTCAGAAGTATGTTTAAGGTCGTGATCCTCGAAGATGATCTTCCTACCGCTCGGGAGCTAGAATCTTTTCTGAATCGTTATTGTGAAGAACACGGGATTTCCGCGCAAATGACGCACTTTTGCAATGCTTTTGATTTCCTTGAGACCTATGACTATAAGGCTGACGTTGTTTTCTTTGATATCGAAATGCCTGGGTTAAATGGCATGGACGCGGCAAAGAAGCTTCGTGAAAAAGACAGCCAGGTAACCATCGTCTTCGCAACGAACCTCGCGCAGTATGCGATTGAGGGGTATGGCGTCAACGCTCTCGATTTCATCTTGAAGCCATTCTCCTATCCGGCGATGGAATTAAAGTTCGGGCGCATTTTCAATGAACTCGCGCATAGCCACAAACAAGAGACCATCACCATCAAGACCAAAGGCAGTGTGCAGATGCTTCTTGTCGCGGATATTCGCTACGTCGAGATCCGCAACCATGCCTTGATTTATCACCTTTCCGACAAAACCGTCTCCACTTGGGGATCCCTCAATAATGCCTGCGCAGAACTAGCGGAATATCATTTTTCTTTAGCTAACGCCTGCTATCTCGTCAGCCTCAGCCATGTTCGAGGCATTGAAGGAAACGAAGTAGTGGTGGACGATGAGAAGCTTCCGATATCCAAGGGGAAACGGAAATCTTTCTTAAGCGATCTCGCCCTCTATTTCGGAGGCAGCAAATAACATGCTCTCGTTCTTCAACTCTTGGATTGCCACGCCCTTGATGGCGCTAGAGTTTCTTGTTTTTGGGTATCTTTTCGCTATGCGGATCAAGCGCAAAGAATATTTTTACCTTCGTTTTATTTCCCTTGGCTTGCTGGGCGTCGCAGCAACTTTTCTCGTCGAATTCCTCTTTTCCGTTATCACTGGAACTGACTTCCATTATGGTGCGGAAGAGAGCTGGGACTACCGCCAAACCATCTTTAAATTCTGTTTTTTCCTTGCAATTTACGGCTGGACGTACATGGTTTTTCGAATCAGCTATCAAGAGAAAGCCACCGTCATCTATCTCCTTTGCGCGGTGAGTTTTACCGCTCAACACCTTTCTCATAACCTCGTCTCGCTTTTCCATATCTTTTCTATATATATTGAAGATCAAAGTAGTCGTGAGTGGTTTACCATCCTTATCCGCGAGGGCATTATGCTCCTGATGTTCTTTCTCGCATGGCTATTTAATTACCGTCGCAAGGAAGAGGCGAACCCCTACGAAGGAAACACCAAGCGAAAAGTGGCCGCCTCAACCATCGTCGTCTTGGTCTGCATCGGCTTATATCGCCTTAACAGTGACCTTCCTCCCGCGAGCGTGCTGACGCAGCTTGGCCTATCCCTATATGCCTTATTGAGTTGCGCGTTGTTGCTTTTGCTTTTCTTTGGATTATGGGAATCGGACAAGACCCACGCAGAGGCGGAGACGTACCGCGAGCTGCTTCATCAGCAAAAGGAGCAGTATGAGCTAAGTAAGTCCACCATCGACCTCATCAACATGAAATGCCATGACTTAAAGCATCAATTACGTGCATTGCGGACCAGCGACAACGAACAATACGTCAAAGAACTCGAACACGATATCATGATCTTCGATTCTTCCATCAAAACCGGGAACGAGGTGCTTAACGTCTTGCTTCGAGAAAAGATGCTCGAGGCTGAAAACGAGGGCATTACCATGACGTGCTTTATCGACGGCAAGGCGATTTCCTTCATGTCGGAAATGGATATTTATTCTCTATTCGGTAACCTTCTTTCCAACGCATTCGAGTCCGTAAAGCGCCTAAGCGAGAAAGATAAGAAAACCATTGCTTTAAGCGGGAGGACGATGGGCAACCTCTTCTTTCTGCACGAGGAGAACTTCGTGGCCGCTCCTTTGACGTTTGAAGACGGCCTGCCTAAAACAACGAAGGAAGACTCCGATAACCATGGTTTCGGCATGAAGTCCATGCGACGCATCGCTGAGAAATACAATGGGGAAATGGTGGTCAAGAATGATGGCGGCACCTTCTCCATCGACTTCGTTTTCACGTTGAGTTAACGCCGAGTTACGCAAACATAACGCCGAGTTACGCAATGGAAAGCGGCGATTTCCAACACTCGTGATAACGTTCTGCACGAAGAAAGAAAGCGCTTTCAGCAGCGCGCTCCAGAACATTCATTGGAAAGTTTCGGGCCCTTCTTCCCGCGATAAGCCTCGGATTCAAAAGGCTTATAGAAAGGTTTCCGGATATGGAAAGACTCAAAAATCTCTTCCGCAACAAAGGCGTGGGTTTTTATTTTTCCCTCGTCACGGGCGTCGTTGCGCTCGTCGTCGCCATCTTCTATGCCGTGATCTACGGCAACTATCGTTCCAACAATAACGAACCCGTTATCAGCTGGGGCGCTTTCGTCTTGCTCTTGGTGAGCTTCGTTTTACCTTGGCTTGGCGGCCTCTTCAAGCTTGAGAAAATCGCTCCTTATGGCGTTTTCATCTGCGGGCTTGTCGCGCTTTCGCTTTACATCTACCGCATCTATTACCATGCCTCGGTTTTGTTCGCGGGCATCGAGCTTCAGGACAACAAATCCGCCTTCTTCCTCGTCTCGGGGATGATGGTCGTCGTCTTCTTGCTCACCATAGTTTCCTTCTTCCTTCCCCAAGTGAAGGCGGAGAAGAAGTAATAGGAGGACCAATCCATGAAAGATTCCTTAAAGAATACTTACAAGATTCTCTTTGTCGCGACCGCATCGTTATTTACGATTACCACCGTCGCCGCGAAGATCATGATGGAGAATCAGGCGCAGATTAATAAGTTTTTCCGCGCCGAGACCATGAAGGTCATCCCCAACAAGGACACTACCATCGACACCGAATATTACAAATCGAAGTTCAAAACGCTCGAAGAAGTCATTGAGAACGGCCGCAATATCGCTCGCGAAGTCGAGGAAGAAGGCGCGGTTCTTCTCAAGAACGACGCGGCTCTCCCGCTAACGGAAGGTCACCGCAAAGTCACTATCTTTGGCGTCGGCTCCGTCGATCCCGTCTATAGTGGAACGGGTTCGGGCTCCGTCGATACGGACACCGCCGAGACCTTCGAGTCTGCCTTCAATGAACATGGCATGAGCGTCAATCCGACCGTTTCCAAGTGGTATCGGGATAACAAAGAGTCGACCGGTCGCACCGATATGAAGAACTGGATTGTCCCAGGCGTCTATTATGAAGTGGCGGGCCTCGACCCACGCGGCGCGAACTGGGAAGACGTCAAGGCAGCCAACCAGTCCACCTTTGCCTCTTATGGCGATGCGGCCATCTTCGTGATTTCTAGGGTCGGAGGCGAAGGTATGGATATGCCTACCGGCACCGATGCCAACCCCGTCGCTTCTACCAGTGGCGACTATCTCAAGCTCACCGATTTAGAAAAGGCCAGCCTCCGCGGCCTTAAGGAGCAGAAGGATGCCGGCACCTTCAAGAAAGTGATCGTTCTCATCAACTCCTCCAATCCTTTAGATTGCAAGTTCGTCGACGAAGCCGAATTCGGCATTGACGCCGCGATGTGGATCGGTTCGGTCGGCCATACGGGCCTATCGGGCGTCGCGAACCTACTCGTCGGCGCGAAGAATCCCTCGGGCTCGCTCCCGGATACGTACTTCATCGATCCGAACAACACCAACCCCGTCATGAAGAACTTCGGCAATTATCTCTATGATAACGCCACCGAGAAAGTCGCCCCGGGCCGCGCATTCTCCGCCTATGCGACGACTGTTACCTATCAGGAAGGTATCTACGTTGGCTATAAGTACACCGAGACCCGTTACGAAGATAAAGTCCTCGGCCGCGCCAAAGTCGGTGAGTTCAACTACAACGATGTTGTCAAATACCCCTTCGGCTATGGCTTAAGCTACACCACCTTCGAGTACTCTGACTTCACCGCAACCCGCAATTCCAACGCCACCTACACCGTGACGGTCAAAGTGAAAAACACGGGGGATTTGCCAGGGAAAAAGGCTGTTCAGGTCTATGTCCAAAAGCCCTATACTGCCTATGATGTTCAATATGGCATCGAGAAGTCTGCCGTGAGCCTCGTCGGTTTTGGGAAGACTTCCGAACTCGCAGTGGGCGCTTCCGAAACCCTTACCATAACCGTTGATGAGCGCGACTTCACCTCGTACGACGCTAACGGCAAGAAGACCTATATCCTCGACGAGGGCGATTACATCCTCACCGCCGCGAGCAACGCCCACGAAGCCACAAATAACATTCTCGCTTCCAAAGGCAAGAAAGTCGCCGATGGCATGACCGCCGATGGCGATGCCGCCTTCACGAAGTCCTTCCACCTCGACTTCAACGATGTCGCTTATAGCACCGACCCCGTTACGGGCAATCCCATCCACAACCTCTTTGATGAGGCCGACCCCAACAAGTACAGCCATAAGGGTACCAACAGCGTCACCTGGCTCTCCCGCAACGATTGGGAAGGCACCTATCCGACCACCTATGCGCATCTTAGCCTGAACGACGAAATGCTCGCCGAGATGAATCAGATGGCGGTCCCCTCCGACGCCTCCGTCGCCTATCCTTCCTATGGCGTCGCCAATGGACTGAAACTCGTTGACCTCCTCCAGGACAAAGACGGCAACCCCATTCCTTATGACTATGAAGGCTGGGATAAACTCCTCGATCAACTGACCTTCGAAGAAACTGCGAAACTCGTTACCCAGGGCTTCCGTTCTACCACTGAAATCACCTCGATCGGCAAGAAACTGACCGTCGATAGCAATGGCCCCGTTGGCCTCACCGATGCCTATGTCGCCGGCCCGAATGGCCTCGCTCGCAAGAGTGGCGTCGACATTAATGACAATCGCAAGCCGACTTGCTATCCGGGCAACCCCGTGGTCGCTGCGACCATGAATAAGGCTCTTGCCGAGAAAGTGGGCAACGCCATGGGCGAAGATGCTCTCTGGGCTGGCTATTCCGGTCTCTATGGTCCTTGCTCCAACGTCCATCGCTCCCCTTATGGCGGACGTACGTTCGAGTATTATTCCGAAGACCCCATCCTCATCGGCGATATCATCTCCCCCGTCATCAAAGGCTTGCAGAGCCACGGATGCTACGTTTACAACAAGCACTTCGCATTCAACGACCAGGAAACCAACCGCTCTGGCGTCTCAACGTGGATGAACGAGCAGACCGCTCGTGAGAACTACCTCGAAGCGTTCCGCCGCGCGATCGCTCAGGCTGACTCCATGTGCGTCATGACTTCCATGAACCGTCATGGCGTGGTCTGTGGCTATGCCAACAAGACCCTCACCGTCGATTATCTCCGTACCGAGATTGGCATGAAGGGCATTGCCGTCACCGACTACTGGTCCTCCGCGGCTGCTATCGTCACCATTCAATCCACCCTTTATTCGGGTGAGGACTTACCCGATGGCAACATCGGCGAAGAGGAGCTTAAATCCTTCATCGCGACCTATGGCCCTGGCAAAGGATATGGCAAACTCGCTCAGAATATGCGCGAATCCGCTCACCGCATCCTCTATACCGTCGTTCATTCCAACGCGATGAACGGCGATGCTCCAGGCTCTACCTACATCCCTGTCACCCCCGCATGGCAAATCACGATCCGCTCCTTCGAAATCGGCTTCGGCGTTGCCTTCGGACTCGTCGTTGTGTTCGCGGGACTTGGAATCTTCGGTATCTTCCCGAAGAAGAAAGAAGCCTAATCCCTCATCCATAAGCAAGGCCGTCTCCTCGCGAGGCGGCTTTTTCATCGTGGCGAGCAACAAAGCCCAAAAACGATTTAACTTTGAAAATCCACGGCGCTTTTGCAAAGATAACGCGCGAAAACACGAATTTAAACCATGGTCTGAACCCCATGAGAATCCACGCGGTTCTATTATTCTCTGCTACGCGTGTTGTCTGCGAGGTTCCATCGCGAAATGGATATCATCGCGAATAGATGAGCGAAGCCGATGACGGCGAGCACGAAGAAGAAAACGACGGTCAAGGAAGCCGGATTGAAGACGAAGGGGTATACCTGTCTGGAGCTTGAGGCCAAGCCAAAGAGAAATCGGCTTGTGAATATGGCGGTTGGTACCGCGAAAAGATTCGAGATGAGCAACTGTAAGAAAGATTGAATCATCCAGACATTGGAGACATCGATGGTGCGGAACCCGACGGCGCGCATCACGGACAAAGCCCGTTTTTGCTCAAGCAAGGCGTTTTGGGTCATGATGGATAAAATGAGCAAACCCATGGCCATCGAGAAGGGAACAAGGACATAGGAGAACAAATTAATCGCGGAGAGCCGTTCGGTCAGATCTTGCCTTAATGCCTTTGAAAAGATGGTGATGGATTGCTCTTCGTGCGCGGCCAAAAAGGAGAGCAGAGCATTTTCATCGCTGGTATTGATATAAAGTGTGGACCCGGCGTCCGCCCCTAATCGCGTAAGCGTCGAAGAGGAGACGTATTCGGTCATGTTGAAGTACTGGTTGGAGATATTGGCAACGGGCACATAAATTCCCTGAATCTGCACATTGTCGCCGATGGAAACTCGAAGTTCCTCGGCGGTGCGCTTGTCCAAAATGATACCTTCGGGGTCGATCTCAATATCGCGCTTTCCCGATATATCTGGGATAAAGAGAAGATCTTCGGGTGTATCGATGTCCAAGGCGACTGTCTGACGTTGCAGTTTTTTGTCGCCATTACTGATTTCTAGGTAGGTGAAATATCCATTACCGATGGCTTTTTTGCCACTGGGAAGCGTTTTGATGTAAGAAGCGCCTTTTAGTTCGGCAAGCGTCTCGTCGCTGAGTTTCGACGCCATATAAACCTGGCAATCATAGGTCAAGCGCAGGTCTAAGGTTTGGTGCATTAGCTCGTTCTTCGCATCGACGAACATCGTCACGGATAGACTCATGGTGAGGGCGGCGAAGATGGAGAAGACCGAAACGAAGAAACGGCGGAAGTTCTGAAGGATGGAGTTTAGGCCGAGTCGGATGGTTGATGGCGATTTGTCGATGAGTTTCTGTACCGCTTTTGGCAAAGGCTTGCGCTTGGATTCGTTGGAGATCATCGCGTCTTTCGGGGTGATGCGGTAGATGGTACGCGAGGCGATGAGCACCGCGATTTGGCCGATGAGAATGAGACTAAGTAACCCTCCAAGAAGCATGATGGGGTTAACGCCGGTGATCATGTAGGGGATGTGATAGACGCGAATGAAGTTCGACTGAACAACGTTCATGAGCGCTGCTGCAAACCCAAGTCCCAAGGCCGTTGAGACGAGCGACATAATGAAGACGAAGAGACTGAGTACGCCTGTGATTTGCCTTCCCGATACTCCGACCGACATCATGACGCCGATGTCGCTAGTCATCGAGCGAATCATCTGTTGAATGAACAGTATGATGACGAACATGGTAATCCCATAGAAGAAGACCGGGATGAAGATAGCGGCGACTTGCAGTTGGCGAGAGGCTTCGGTGATGTAGTTATAAGACACCAAAGTATCCCGCGTATGCACGTCCTTTATGCCGATGCCCTTAGAGTCGTAATAATCGGTGACTTGCTTCTTGGCTTCTTCCGTCGGCTTAGTAGATAAAACGGACATCTGATTCCCGTATCGATTGACGAGGTCTTTGGCGGTTTCGTACTCCTTGAGCTCCTCGACGGAAGGAAAATGTTCACCGAAAGACTTCATCATCAACTCGACTTTTAGTTTAAAGAGGACGTCTTCCTTCATGCGCTTATCGACTTGATTTGCGAGCGTGGAAAGGAAGGCCGCCGTCGCTTCTTTCTCGATATAAACAAAACCAAAATCGATGCTATCGGACCAGATGTAATCCTGAACGCGGATATATATTGTCTCAGGCGAAAGGATGAGCTTACCAACTTTGACGGGGAGGTAGGTGTCAAGCAGACCGATTTGGACGGTATCACCAAGCTTTATGGAGTTGTTTCGTGCGAACGTCGCGTCGATGGAGACCCACATCACGCTCTCAAAGTTCAGAATATCTTCGGGATTTTGAATGGACTCATATTGGGAGCGCATGGCAGAAAGCTCCTCTGCACTGAGGCTTTCTTTTACATAGAGCTTATTTAAGGGGGACTCCACGCTATAGGTGAATAGTCGAGAGGTGACTTCGCGTTCATCTTGGCGGCGCAAATGGCAGTCGAAGGAAAGGCGCGCCTCCGCCGCCTCGACCCCATCGAGGCCTCGGATGTCCGCAAGCTCAGCCGAAGCATCCCGATAATCCGTATCGACGAGAACCGTGGGGGACCCGTATTCATCGAAATATTTCGGATAGGTGAGCGTCAGGTTCAAATATGAATTGGTGAAAGCGATGAGCAATCCAAGCGCGAGCATTCCAGAAAAGCACATTGAAAAGAAAAGCCCTTTGAAGCGCTTAAACAAAGGCCAAAGAAGCTTTCGCACCATTACCAATTCACCTCATCGGCTCCGAGGGGATGCTCGTTTTCCTCGATTCGGACGATCTTTCCGTCTTTCATGATGACAATGCGGTCCGCCATCATGGCGATTTCGCGCGTATGGGTGACGAGGACTATGGTTTTTCCTTGCTTGTGAATCTGGTCGAGTAAGACAAGGACTGCTTTGCCTGAAGCGGCGTCCAAAGCGCCAGTAGGCTCATCGCAAAACAAGATATTGCTATCTTTGTTCAGGGCGCGAGCGATCGCGACGCGTTGCTGCTGCCCGCCGCTAAGCTGACGCGGGAACTTGTTTTCTTTACCTTTGAGGCCAACGGCTTCGATTAAGGCGGCCGTGCGTTCCTTGTTGCGACCAGATTTTGGGGCGAGGGTGACGTTTTGTAGGATCGTAAGGTCGTTGAGCAGATTGAAGAACTGATATACAAAGCCCACGTCATCACGTCTATACAGCGTTAACTGACGCGCATTCATCGCCGTAATGTCCTTACCTTGGACAACGACGGTTCCACTATCGGCCTTATCCATGCCCCCGAGGACGTTAAGCAGAGTCGACTTCCCAGAACCGGATTCTCCTAAGATAACAAGAAACTCGCCCTCATAGACTTCCAGGGAAACGTCGTTAAGAGCGTAGAGCAAAGCCTCGCCCTCGCCATAGGACTTCTTCAGGGAGGAGGCACGGATGATGACTGATTTATCCATGATGGGCACCGACTTGATTGGCTCTATTGTAAAACACGATTCTTTATTCGACTAATAAAGAAAGTCATAACTGGACGGTTGGATTTTCAAAATCTTCGCAAATCGATTGAAATCAAAGCAGAAAGCCATCTTTTGCATTAATTTTTCCTCATTATTCTTTCTGCATCTCTTTCTTATGGCAACATTCTCGCATAGAATTAGGAGCATGGATCCGAAGAAAGTTTTACAAGGTCTATACACAGGACTCAATATCGCCGATGCCTATCTCAAAACCGGGCAGAAAGCGAGTCCGGAAGTCGGGCTTAGCGCTTTCTTCGACCGCCGCTTTAGTGACGTCGACGCCTGGAAGGAGAACATCCGTTCCATGGTTTATTGCTCCCGCGAGGACTATCCCTCCCTCAACGAGCGGGAAATCGTCGCCTTTCAAAGTGGCCCGAATCGTCTTAAGGGTTATTTATATCGCGCGCCAATCAGCAAAGGCTTAATCGTCTACGTTCATGGCATGGCGGGGATGGCCGATGATCTCTATGCGGTGGGGGAGGATTATTTCTTGCGCCATGGGTTTGACGTCTTCGCCATCGATTTGACCGCGAGCGGTGCGAGCGAAGGGCATGGCATCCCTGGCCTTCACCAAAGTGCTCTCGACGTGGCGGCAGCCTCTTCTTATATCGATTCCAGGGTAGATTTATGCGGCCTGCCTCGCTATTTCTTCGGCCATTCGTGGGGTGGGTATGGCGTTGCTGCTTCCCTTCATTTTCATCCAAATGTAAGGGCGGTCGTAGCCGTTTCGGCCTTTGATACCCCATTAAAGGAAATGATGGCGATACCCGCTGGAAAGCTTGGCATCTCCCAAGCGATGCCGCGCGAAGGCGTCGAAGGCCCGCTTCGGAATCGGGCTGGGGAGTACTATGACCTCAGCGCGAGCGAATCCATCGCCCAAAGCAACATCCCTGTCTTATTGCTCCATGGCGAGCGCGATACCACCGTCCCTTTGAGCCTAGCGTCTTTAATTGACGCGGCTGATGGGCCAAATGTCACAAAGCGTTATTATCCAGAGAAAGGGCATATGGACATCCTTTATTCCAATGAGTCTGTCGCTTATGCTAAGCCTGTTGTAGAGATGTCGCGCGAGTTAACGACGCGATATGGCCGAGAACTTTCGCGCATTCCAAAGCAAGAGCGAACCCGGTTCGCTTCCTCTTTTGACAAGCGGATGACTTCCGTCGCGAACGAAGAGGTCTTCGGGCTTTCCACCGAGTTCTTCGCGCATCATTAGGGAACCGCCATGAAAGAACTAGAGAAAGCCGTTTTGGAGTCGGAAGAACGCTTTGTTTTGATGTTTTCTAATCCTATTCAAACTATCCGCGATGGAATCGTGCGGTATGGAGACACGCTTTTACCCGATATGTACGATCATAATTTCACGTGGGCGAAAGGCTCGATTACTCAGAAGGATTTATTAGTTTTAGAGGCTCTGCGCACAGAACGAAAAGAAGCGCATTTGAAAATAGAAAGTCCTCAAAAGCAGGATATTTTGATTAAAAACGGTTTTAAAGAAGAACTCATCCACACCATGATAAAGGCGGACGATGCATTTCATTTCCCGCAGAATAAAGATCTCTCTTTTTCTTCCTTTAAGAAACAGCCTGACCTTATGAGACAAGTCGTTGAGCTCGAAGTCCTTTATTATGGCCCTTCCTATGGCGAGGACTTCTGTCGTAGAAGATGGAAACGATACGCGGATAAGGCGGCTGATGACCCACGCCTTGACATCGTCTTCGCTGTAAGCAAACAAGAGGAGGTCGTGGGATACTGCTATATCTTTGACGATGGGGCAGTCACCGCCTTGGACGCCTTATTCGTCATCCCATCGATGCGTCACCGATATGTGGCTTCGACGCTTCTAAAGCACATTCGGCAAACATATCCTCGTCCCCTCTATCTTCATGCGTCGGATGAGGAAACCAGCAAGGACATGTATTTAAAACTCGGTTTTTTGTTCGTCAGCAAGCAATACGATTATCTGAAGCTTTTTCCTGAGGAGGAACGGTAAAACGATTTATGGTGCAAGGAATTATGCAGGAATGTCCTTATGTACCGAAAATCCCTTCTTCGGTAAAATGTGCATAGCAGAGACGACTAACAATGATCACGAAGAAGTACTTAAAGGATTTCGTCCAGGGGTTCGAGCGGTGCAAGGACCTTGACTTCGAATGGAATGCCAAGCTTTTTGAAAAGACTGGGGACGAGTCTTGGAGAAATATCCTGATTGAGCGCAGCCAAGAACTACGCCGTAGCTTCGAAGTCAACGAAGCGAACATAAGCTCTTTGAAAGAGGCGCTTTCTCGCCCTCTAAGCGACAGGGAATACCGCAACGTCGCGGACGCCGCTTTGCGTATGTATCAGGATGGCTACGATGACATCTGCGTCTTCGCGATGATGCTTGAACCCTGCATCGAGTACTTCATTTCCATCCACGACCTCAACTACGTCATCCCCTTGATCCATGCGTATTCCTTTGAAGTGGAGCAAGCGGATATTGAGAGCATTGAGAAGCCTAAATACCTCTATGAGGATATTCTCGTTTACAAAGACGAATATAAGACCATTTCTTCCCGTTATGCGCGCTTATGCATGTTCAAGTCCTATTCCAATATCATCAGTCGCATCTTGAACAATGAAGAGAAGGGCTCCTTCACGCGCATGTACCATCTTTATCAAGAGGCCTTGGCTATCTGGAATAGCCCCGAGGCTCAGGAGATGGATGGTAAGGACGAAGAGTTCCAATATTTCATCGATCGCATGCTTTTGACGGTCACCCTCTATGAGAATGTATCCGTCCTTACCGAAGAGGAACGGGCCATCTATGATGAACTCATCGAGAAAAGCAAAAGCGAGGACGTGGAACTCGACTCGATGGTCAATTGCATCGATCAAGTGCTTCACAATATTGAAGGGAAAGTATCCGACGAAGAGACGGTCGGCTATCTTCTTTCGTATTTTGACGACGTCTTCGCCCACCTAGATGTCCACGCCGATCCTAATGAGCAGGAGGACTATATCGACAACTGCTACAACATCATCGGTACCTTGACGACATATTTATCGGGCGACCACGCGGTCCCTTCACGAAGAGAAGATGTAATTGAACGGATGCGGCAGCTACGTCAGTTCGTCAAATCGCTCCCTTATTCTTTCTTCAACAGCGAGATGAACCGTTATGTGTATATGCTCTATCAAAAGATACGGCCATTCATGACTTTCGAGGAGAAGAAGGACTATCTGCTTGAGGTCGTCATGTTCCGCCAGCCCATCACCTGCATTCATAGCTTGATGGTAGAGGACATCGCTAAGACCATCGCGGAGCATGTCTTAGCGAAGCGCCCAGAGCTATTCGTCGGCATCCTCGAGGCAAAAAATGTCGAGGAAGTGCGACAAAAGGAAAAGGATATCCTCCAGTATGTCTGCGATTGCGCTTTGTTCCATGATGTGGGTAAAGTCACGTTGGTTGACGTCATCAACACGCAGAACCGCCGACTGACGGAGGTGGAATTCAAGAAGATTAAGACTCACCCTGAGAATGGCTTAAAATTCTTGGACAATGATCCCGACTTCAAGGGGTTCTATGACGTCATGATCGGCCACCATCGTTGGTATGACGGCAGCGCGGGATACCCAGCGAACTACGATAACCGCACGTCATCAACGCGCATCATCACCGACATCGTCACGATTGCAGACTGCACTGATGCGGCCACGGATATTCTTGGCAGGAACTACGCGAAAGGAAAGACGTTCCGCCACGTCTTGGAAGAGTTCATCGCTGGGGCGGGAACGCGTTATAACCCGGATATCGTTGCCTGCATGAAGGAAGACGAAAACCTCATCGAGGCGCTTTCCAAGCAGACGACGGACGGCCGCATGGATGTCTACCGCGAGGTCTATTCGCGTTATATCCAATAGGCTTTTGCATAAATATATCGTTTTTGCGGAGATATTTAGTCTTTGTTGGAGAACATCAAGCCATAGTACTCAAAGAGCGAATGCCGGTCGAGCTTCGCTTTTTCTTCATCGCGGACATCCAACACGATTTTGCCGTCGTTTAAGACAACAAGGCGATTTCCGTATTGAAGCGCAAAGTCGAGGTTATGGGTGACCATCAAGGTCGGAATGCGTTTGGCTTTCACCAGTAGACGTTCCGTGATGTCCATGACTTTATCTGCCGTGCGCGGGTCGAGGGCAGCCGTATGCTCATCTAAAAGGAGAAGCTCCGCGTCGAAGGTTGTCGCCATGTAGAGCGTGAGCACTTGGCGCATGCCGCCGCTTAAGGAGCCGCAAGGGGTGTTTAGCTGGTTCTCGATGCCGAGTTGGTATTCGCTGAGTTCTTGCTTTGCCTTCTCAAGGAACGCTCGATTCGCCTTACGGTTTAGAAACGTCTTCGCCCGCGAGGAAAGAAGCAGGTTCTCCGCCACGGTCAGGTTTGGGGATGTTCCCATTAAGGGGTCTTGGTAGACGACGCCGATGCGCCGCGCCCGCTGGTATGGCTTTTGCTTGTCGAGGGGCTTGCCGTTTAAAGTGATATGGCCTTGATAGGGGACGAGACCGAGAACTGCGCGTAACAACGTGCTTTTTCCAGAGCCATTCCCACCGAGGATGCAGATGAAATCATCGTTTTCGACCGTTAGGTCTACCCTTTTTAGGACCTTCTTTTCGTTGAGGGTGTTCTCTTCGAAAGTGACGGAGAGATTTTGTATGGCAAGGGTGCTCATAAATGGGCCTCCTTAACGACTTTCCGCTTGGGCAGGCGTATCCGTCCGATGAGTATGAAGAAGACGATCGCTAACGCGGAGATCAGCTTCATGTACTGCGGCTGGTTGGTGAAATAGAGGACGCCCATGTATAAGAAGCGATAGGCGATGGAGCCGATGAGAATGCCAAGGAGCATGATGCTCATGTAGTGTCGCTTATGGACAAAGGCGCCGCCGATGATGATTGTGACGACCCCGACGACCATCATTCCCGTTCCGAAGGTGGAGTCGTAATACCGTTCATATTGCATGAATAAGGCGCCGCTAACGGCGACGATCGCGTTCGATAAAGCGAGGCCGATGATCTTATATTTGTCGGTATTGAGTCCAAGGGTCTCTACCATGCGCTCATTGTCGCCTGTCGCGCGGATGGTCATGCCGAGTTTCGTGCGGAAGAAGAGGAAGATGGCCGTGCCGATAACGATGGCAATAAGCGCCGCGATGACCAAGGAAACGATGGGAGAATCCGCAGGGAAGATGCCGTTTTGGCCACGCGGTAGACTGATATTCGGCTTGAAGTTGGTAATCAGGAGATTCACGGTATAAAACGCCGTCAGCGTCAGAATGCCCGAGAGGACCTTATCAACCTTTAGCTTCGTGTGGAGCAAGGCCGTGATAACCCCTGCGGCCGCTCCGCCAAGGCCACCGACGATAATGCCAAGGAACGGAAGCCCAAGTTGGCAGAAGACAACCGACAAAGCGGCTCCACAGGTGAAGCTCGCTTCTGCGGTTAGGTCCGTGAAGTTCAGGACCTTGAAGGAGATGAAAATGCCAAACCCGAGCAGGGCAAAGATAAACCCGAGCGTGACGGCGTTAAGAACCATGGTTATTTACCTTCCTCGATTTTGATCAGAAGCGGGTCGTTCATGATGGAGTCTGGGATTTCGATTCCCGTGTCCTGAACATATGCCATGTTGAGATAGCCGTGGAGGTTCTCGTCGAAAACCTTGACGGGGATATCGCCGGCTTTCGTGCCGTTTACGATGC
>JAFSVB010000137.1 GCA_017450325.1 Bacilli bacterium
GCTAATGACTCCGTTAATAGTCAAAGTGGTAGAGCTCGTAAAGGACTTGGTCATCACTTTCTGTGTGACAACAAAAGACGCTAAGGCAATCGGCACAAAGATAACGATCGCATCGACAAAGCGACGTAAAATCGTTAGCCATATTGTTCTTAAACCGATTTGCCGTTCATATTGAGGATATTGTTGCTGTTCCATATGTTTATACAGGTTCCTTTCCGCGGTTAGTATTGTATCACGCTACTGCTTATTCTCGGTAATTGTATATACATCGATGATTTTGGCGAGTAATTCTTTGTCTAGTAAAAAGCCGAGATGCAGTAATGCAAAAACATAATCAAGATCAGTCCCATTATTGTGGAACACCCTATTATACTGCACAGGCGCGTTTACTGAAGGACTATTTTAGCGGTTGTCGTAGCCGCTGGTATTCAGCGAATGCCGTGAGGTAGAGAAACTGTCGCCTCCGAATCCCCATGACAATGTCCTCGTAGCAAAGGAGACCGTAGTCATAGACAAGGCCACACCTTCCGCGTAAGAAAGCGCCCGCTTTCGAATGGTGGAAGCCCAGGAATGATAGGTTTCGCCGCAAAACCCGCCTGCTTTTAAAAATTAAATCGCGATTTGCAAACGGGCGATGGCTAATAGCCGTCAATGAAATATAATTATGGCATTCCGAAAGGAGATAAGATCCTTTTGAGCGTCATTGCCTTATGAGACTTGGCGGTCTTCGCAATGACGCCCAAAAGGACGAAGACCGCCAATGAAAAACAAGAGAAAACGGGAGAAGTCCCGTCCTTTGACCATCAAGGCCAGCTTTGACGAATCCGACTCATCGGGCCCCGTCGGCAGGCTAACCAAAGCCACAGTGGCAGAGTGGAACGAGCAGAAGCATCGGAAGCCGAGCAAGGAGGAAATCGAGCTCATCGACTCCCTCTTCGACGGTTGCCCCTTCGAGAGGGACGGCGACGGGATCAGGCACCTCTGCGTCAAAAGCGGGCGCACCGCGCTCGGGGTGCAAAGGTACATATGCAGGGGCTGCGGGAGGCGCTTTACCCCCATCACCGGCACCATCTTCGACTCGAAGAAGATACCGATATCCGAATGGGTCGAGTTCATCATAAACCTGGCCTCATACGAGAGCCTGACCCAGGCCTCGCTGACCAACATGAACGCGAAAAGCACCGGCCGCTACTGGGTTTCCAAGGTCTTCGAGGTGCTCAAAGGATGCCAGGACGGCGTCGTGCTGAGGGAAGAGGTGTGGGTCGACGAGACCTACTTCAAGCAGACCAAATCCGGCTTGGTCCTGCATGAGGGAAAGAAGCCAAGGGGCCTCTCGAGGAACCTCTTCTGCGTCGCCACGGCAAGGGATTCCAAAGGGCGGACCGTGCTCATCCCGTGCGGCAGAGGCAAGCCGGACGGCGAAAGGGTATTCGCCGCTTTGGGAAGCCATATAGCAAAGGGGGCGAAGGTGATCCACGACGGCGAGAACTCCCATTCCCTCCTAATAGAGAGGCTGATGTGCTCCGAGGAGACGCACCCGACGTCGGAGACGAAGGGGCTTCCCGATTCCAAGAACCCGATGGACGTCATCAACGAGGTGCATCGTTTCCTGAAGAAGTTCATGGCCCGCCACGGCAGCTTCAAAAGGGATGACCTCGCAGATTGGATGAACCTCTTTTGGTTCGTATTCGCCTGCTTCGGGAGGAAGGACCTGGCCGTCAACAGATTCCTCAAAATGGCGGTAAAGTGCAGGAAAATCATGCGATACCGCGCTGTGATGAAGAAGAAAAGATAGATTTCATCGAAGGAAAACCATCGCCCGTTTGCAAATCGCGATTTATTCGTTTTTATGATGGATGCCAAGCTGGGTCAAGTATCCCGCGGATGTAACGGCGCGATTAAACGCGGCCAAAAGCACGGTGTACCCGTAATCCAAATACTTGTTTATGTCGCATTCTTTATCGCGGGTGAACCCCTTGA
>JAFSVB010000015.1 GCA_017450325.1 Bacilli bacterium
AAAACTTGGTATCGGCGTATCGAGCATCGAAAGCGCCCTTGTCTCTGGCTGCGCGGCCAAAGGGTATCGCTTCCATTATGAAGGCTCTTCCCCCGCGAAGTCCTATAAGCATGACCGCCACCACCTTGGGGTGGAAGTCCTCGACGAAGAAGGAAACGTGGTAGGGGTCTATGGTTCCGCCAAGGAGTGCGCCTCTAGTCTCGGTGTCATACCCGCTGCGGTATATCGCTGCCTAAACCCCAAGAACAAGGACGCCAAGTGCAAAGGATATCGGCTCCGATATAAAGAGGAGGATTGAACCTTATCGGAACAAACCTTCCATTTGCGTATTGTAAGCAGAAACCCAATATCGGCGGTTTTAACTGCTTGTCGCGCAGGCGATGATGGTAAGAACATCGTCGTCTATGGCGTACACGATTCGGTTCTTGCCATCGATTCTTCGGCTCCAATACCCCTGGAACTCCCTTAGCTTTTCGGGTTTTCCAAGGCCGAACTCAGGCCCGTTCCTCATGATATCGAGGATGAGGGCATTGACTTTCTTGAGGGTCTTTCGGTCCTGCTCCTGCCGAAATGTATAGTCCTCAAAGGCTTTCTTGGTGAAGAGCACGTTCCTCATTGGCCCTCATCCTCCATGGCTTTTAGTTCGTCGATGGTTTTCTCTATGACTTCGCCGCTAGCTAGCTGGGCCATGCTTTCTTTTAAATGGGCGACCATCGCGGGATTGGACATGATGAAAAGGTTCTCCATGAGGTTGTTGTATTCTTCCTCGGACATGAGGACGGAATTGCCGCCTTTCCCCGTGATGATGACAGGCTCATAGTTATCCCGAGCGTGGTCCATGAATTTCTTCAGGTTATTTCTAGCGGTGGTGTAGTTGGTCGCGATCATGGTCAAGCATCCTGTACAGGTTCCTGTCATATTTTTGCTGAATATAATTCCAAAAATCAAGATTGAGGCGAAAGAAAGGCCTTCTTATCTTTATTTATTTCTTTCAGAAATTCCCCTCTTCCCATACGCGTGCGAAGTTGGTATATTTCTACCTGCGGAAATCCCGATCGCGGTTCCGTAGCAACATCGAATTTTAGAGTGGTGCGCAAACCACTCTTTCTTTCTTAAGGAGGTTTCATGAAAGAAGAAGAAAGGACAATCTTTGAGGCTTTAAAAGGCCCGATCCTCACCTTAGGCTACGACCTCGTCGAAGTGCGCTTAAGCGGCAATAAGACCAAGACTTTAAGCGTCACCGTCGACCGCGTCACCCCCATCTCCTTAGAGGACATCGTCACCGTATCCGACGAAGTCAACAAAGTCCTCGACGAACTCGACCCCATCCAGGACCCTTATGTCCTCGACGTGAGCTCGTTAGGGGTGGAGAAGCCTATCGACATCGCAAAGCTTCCCCTCTACGTCGGACAATACGTAAACCTCCACCTCACCACCCCCTACAAAGGGGACAACATCCTCGAAGGAAGGCTTCAGGAAGTCACCGACGAGGAAGTCACCCTCTTGCTCCAGATCAAAGCGGCGAAGAAAGCCATCGTCCTCCCAAGAAGGGACATCGATAAGGCCCGCCTCGCCATCGAACTATAAGAAAAGAAGAAAGGATTATACGATTCCATGGACGCAACAAAATTCATCGACGCCGTCACCGAGCTCTCCGAAACCAAGGGCCTGACGCGCGAAGCCATCATCTACGCGCTTGAAGAAGCGCTCAAGCGTGCCTACGTCAAGTACCTCGGCGGAGGCGATGACGCCGTCGTCACCTGCACCATCGACGAGAAGGAGGGCAAGATCGAGCTCGCCCAGATCAAGAAAGTCGTCGAGGAAGTAGAAGACGATTACCTCGAGATCTCTTTGGAGGACGCCAACGAAGGCAAGAAGAAAGCCAAATACCAAGTCGGCGACGACTACGCCATCGTCTGCCCCATCGAGGACCTCTCCAAAGTCACCGCCATGGCGGTTAAGAACAACCTCCGCCAGCGCCTTGCCGAAGCCGAGCGCTCCATGCTCTACGACATCTACAAGGACCACATCGGCGAGATGATGACCGGCATCGTCGAGAAAGCCGACGAGCGCTCCGTCACCGTCCGCATCGACCGCACCTCCATCTAGCTTAGCCGCAAGGAGCTCATCGGCGACGAATACTTCCGCGTTGGCGACCCCATCAAGGTCTACATCCAGGAAGTCAAGACCTCCGAGTCCGCCGATGGCAAGCCCTCCCGCGGCCCCCAGATCCAAGCCACCCGTTCCAGCGAAGGCTTCTTAAAGAGGCTCTTCGAGGAAGAGATCCACGAAATCTATGACGGCACCGTCGTCATCAAGGCCATCGCCCGTCAGGCGGGCGTCCGCTCCAAAGTGGCCGTCGCTTCCCTCAATGAGGACGTCGACGCCACCGGCGCTTGCATCGGCCAAGGCGGCAACCGCATCCAGAAAGTGGTCTCGCAGCTAGGCAATGGCAAGTCCAAAGAGAAGATCGACGTCATCAACTATTCGCCCAACATCGGCGTCTTCATGATGGAAGCGGTCCGCCCCGCCATCGCCTTAGGCCTTAACATCGAGGAGGATGAGCATTTCGCCGAGATCCTCATCGAGGATGGCACCGTGCCTCTCGCCTTAGGCAAGTTCAAGTCCAACCTGAGCCTCGCGAAGAAGATCACCGGCTACGAGATCGATTTCGTCGAGCGCTCCAAAGCCGAGGAACTCGGACTCCGCTTCACCTCCGCCGAAGAGTGGAAGAAGCGCGCCGAGGAAGAGAAGAACGAAGCCGAGCGCCAGGCCTACATCGCCAAACAACAAGAAGAAGCCGCCAAGCGCGAAGCCGAGCAGCGCGCCAAAGAAGAAGCCGAGAAGGCCGCCCGCGCCCTCGAGGAAGCCAAGGCCCTTGAAGAGGCCAAGGCCCAAGAAGAGGCCATGCCCGAGATCATCATCAAGCCTCAATCTGCCCCGAAGGCCGACGTCCGCCCCGAGGAATTCCCCGCCAGCGCGGTGAACCCGGCCGCCGCCGCTTTGGCCGCCGAAAAGGCCGCCAGGGAAGCCCGCGCCGCCGAGAAGGCCGCCGCCGAATCCTCGATGGCCGTCCAGACCACGACCACCCTCGAGGACCTCGAGAAGGAACTCGAGAAGGCCAAGGAGAAGAAGACCACCTCTGGCGCGAAGACCAAGCGTCCGCGCAAGATCACCGAAGAGGAAGTGGCCAAGACCCCCGCGCCGACCGTCGTTCCCGCCGTCCCCACCATGCCCGTCTATACCGAAGAGGAGCTCTCCCAGATCGAGTCCGAGGAAGCCGAGAACTTCGATGACGCCGACTACGAGGAAGAGGACTACAGCGAATACGACGATTACTACGATGACGATGATCGTAACTAATCGGAAAAATATAGAAGTAAATAATCATGAAACGAGAAAACCCTAGAACCGACATAGCTTCGAGAAAGCGATTTGACCGCGTTGAGTTGCTTCGACTCGTCAAGGTCGGCTCGAAGGTGCTCGTGGACAAGGAGGGTAATCTGCCTGGACGCGGCGTCTATCTAAAGAAGGACATCGCATCGCTAGAGCTCGCCCTCAAGAAGAAAGCCTTCGAGCGCGCCTTTCGTAGGCCGCTAAACGAGGAAGAGATCTCTTCCATCAAGGAGGCCTTATGAACCCGGACGCCTATGGGATGCTTGGCATCCTTAACCGCGCCGGCTTCATCCGCTTTGGCGAAGGGATGGAGAAAGGATTCCGCAAAGGATACTTGCTCCTACTAGCCAAAGATGCCTCGCCCCGCATCCTCAAGACCTTTGAAGACGCGGCCAAGGCCAATCACCTCCCCATCTATTACGCAAACACCAAGCAAGAGCTCGGCGCCCCCTTAGGACGCGACGCGCTGACGGCCGTGCTCGTCACCTCGCAAAAGGGCGCGAGCTCCTTGCTCAAGAAACTTCAGAAAGGAGAAACGTCATGAAGAAAAAGAACAACAATTATCCTTCCAAGAAGAATAACGCCCCCGCCCGCCCCCAGAGGGTGAGCAACTTCGAGCCAAGACAAAGGAAAAAAGAGGACTACGCCAAAGTCAACGGCGGCGTCTTCGTCTATTCCAAGCCCGTCACCGTGGCCGAGCTTTCCAAAGCCATCAACGTCCCTAGCCCCGCCATCATCAAGTTCCTATTCCTCAATGGCAAGGCCGTCACCATCAACCAATTGCTCGATGATGAGACCATCGGCACCATCTGCTTGGAGTACGACTACGACTTCAAGAAAGAGACGGTGGTGGACGAGACCCACTTCGAGGAACTCGAGATCGTCGATGACCCCGCGAGTCTGCAAGAGCGTCCCCCTGTAGTCACCATCATGGGCCACGTCGACCATGGCAAGACCACCCTCATCGACGCCATCCGCTCCTCGCGCATCGTCGATACCGAGGCCGGTGGCATCTCGCAGAACATCGGCGCCTACCAGAAAGAGGTCAAAGGCAAGAAGATCACCTTCATCGATACCCCTGGGCACGCCGCCTTCACCGCGATGAGGGCTCGCGGCGCTTCCGTCACCGACATCGTCGTCTTGGTCGTCGCGGCCGATGACGGCGTCATGCCGCAGACCATCGAGGCCATCGATCACGCCCGCGCCGCCGACGTCCCCGTCATCGTCGCCATCAACAAGATGGATAAGCCAGGCGCGAACCCCCGCAAAGTCGTGGAGGAGCTCATGGCCCATAACCTCGTCGCCGAGGAATATGGCGGCGACATCATCACCGTCCAAATCTCCGCGAAGACCGGAAAAGGCATCCCTGAACTCTTAGAGAACATCCTCTTAAAGGCCGAGATGCTCGAGCTTAAGGCCAATCCCATCCGTTATGCGATCGGTACGGTCTTAGAGGCTAACCTCGATAAAGGCGAAGGCCCTAAGGCCACGTTGCTCGTCCAAAACGGCACCCTAAGTAACGCCGACTATGTCGTCGTCGGCGAGACCTATGGCAAGATCCGCCGCATGACCGACGAGCATCGCGCCGTCTTGAAGTCCGCTGGACCCGCCACCCCGGTCTCCGTCATCGGACTTAGCGCCGTCCCGAGCGCTGGCGACCGCTTCATGGCCTTCCCCGAGGAGCGCCAAGCCCGCGAGATCGCCGAGAAGAGGCAGCTCGCCAAGACCATGCAGCAACGTAGCGGCACCGCCGCCTTGTCGCTTGCTGACCTCAATAACCTCGTCAACGCTGGCAAAGTCAAGGACATCAACATCGTCGTCAAGGCCGATAGCGATGGCACCGCCCAAGCGCTTAAGGCCAACCTCGAGAAGATGAGCACCGACACCATCAAGGTCCATGTCCTCAGCGCCTCCGCCGGCGCGATCAGCGATAATGACGTCTTGCTCGCCTCGGCTTCTGGAGCCTTCATCTATGGCTTCAACGTCCGCCCCGACGCCAGGGTCCGCCAGAAAGCGGAAGAGGCCCACGTCGAGATCCGCCTCCACAAGATCATCTACGAGCTCCTCGATGAGATGACCGCCGCCATGAAGGGCATGGTCGTCGTCGAGAAGGTCGAAAGCGTCACCGGACAAGCCGAGATCCGCCATATCTACAAGATCTCCAAAGTCGGCACCATCGGCGGCTCCTATGTCACTTCGGGCGTCCTTAAGGCCAACTCCAAGATCCGTCTTCTCCGCAATGGCGTCGTCATCTACGAAGGGACCTTAGGCTCCCTCAAGCGTTATAAGGACGACGTCAAGGAGATTAAGGAAGGCTACGAATGCGGCCTGACGATCGATGGCTATAACGACATCAAGGAAGGCGATATCGTCGAAGGCTACGAACTCGTGGAGAAGAAGTAGCGATGGCCGACCGTCATAAGCGCATCAAGGCCTTAGTGGCCCGCAACGTCGCCGACATCGTCCAGTTCGAGGTGAAGAAGCCTTCCATCGGCTTAGTAAGCGTCAACGACGTCGAAGTCTACGACGACCTCTCGCAAGCCAATGTCTACGTCACCTTCCTCGACCCGCGAGGCAGCCATAACAAGCTCGCGGAACTGCAGCGTACCGAAGGCTTCGTCCGCTCCTCGCTCGCGAAGAAGCTCGACACCTACAAAGTGCCGCGCATCCGCTTCTTCCTCGATGAGTCCTCCATCGCGGCCAGAAACCTCGATGCGGCCCTCGCTCGGGAAGAAGAGCAGCTCTCCAAGCTTCCAAAGTCCGACGACGAAGAATAAAGGAACATCACCGCGCGCTTATTTCCAAGTTGCGCGGTTTTTCTGTGCTAGAATAGCCTTGTTATGAAGGACGCCTATGATTACGAAGAGCTTTCCATCGATTTGTTGACGAAGCTCGCTGAGCAAGATGACTCAGAGGCCCTATATGAACTTGGCGCGCGGTTCCATGAAGGGATCGGCGTAGCGAAATCGAAGGAAAACGCCCTCGTCTTATGGAAGAAGGCGGCGAAACTTGGCCACGCTTACGCCCAATATGAGCTCGCTTTATGCTACGAGGATGGAGAAGGCGTCGAGCAATCCTACGAGAAAGCGGTCCGTTGGTACGAGAAAGCGGCGATGCAAGATTGCGCGGAGGCCCAATATAACCTCGCCCTATGCTACGAAAGTGGGAAGGGCGTCGAGCAATCGAAGGGGAAGGCGGCCTACTGGTATGAAAAGGCGGCCTTACAAGGCGACGCGGAGGCCCAATATAGCCTCGCTTTATGCTACGAGGATGGCGAAGGAGTCGAGCAATCAAAGGAGAGAGCGGCCTAATGGTATGAAAAGGCGGCCTTACAAGGCAACGCGGAGGCCCAATATAACCTCGCTTTATGCTATGAAGATGGGGAAGGGGTGGAACGCTGCTACGAGAAAGCGGTCTATTGGTATGAAAAGGCGGCCCTCCAAGGCGATGTGGAGGCACAATTTAACCTCGCCTTATGCTACGAGGAAGGGAAGGGCGTCGAGCGCTCCGACGAGAAGATGGCCTACTGGTTCGAGCAAGCCGCTATGCAGGGGGACCGGGAAGCCCAATCTCGACTTGCAAAGTGTTACGAACAAGGAATCGGGGTGCCGCGGAGCATCGAGACGGCTAGCTACTGGAAGAAGAAATCGAAGAAGTAGGTCTTAACCCTACCCGCCGCTATCGATGGAAATGTAGACGATGGACGCGCAGGATATTTCATAAATGTGCTAGAATATTTCCACGCGAGCTTATCCATAGAAGATGCGGGCGCATTTTTCTAGAAGCTACCATCGCGGGAAAGGCCAGACGACTATGGGCATGTTCATCTTGCAGATCTTCGCCTTGCTATGCTTGTTGCTGGTCATGACGGTGGTGCTGATCAGCGATTTCACGTCCCGTCCTTTCAACGCGCGCGTCTTGTTCCCGACCATGGCCATGGTGCTCCTCCTCGGGGTGGTGGTGACTTTCGAATACATCACCCGCGTAAACGGCGACCTCATCGGGGTGACTTGGTGCACGTTCTTAGGCTTTGCCATTCGCCCTTTCTGCATCTATGGCTTCGTCTTGTTCGCGCGGCGGAAGATGGGAAGGATGGGCTTTATCTTGCTCGCCCCCTTGCTTTTAAGCGTCCTCATCCACGCCTCGGCCTTTTTCCTCGAGTTCGAGCCGCTCGGCCACCTCGTCTTCTATTACACCGCGCCGACCTCGGGCACGGAGCTCGTCTACCACCGCGGGCCCTTAGGGTTCACCTCGCATATCCTTGCGGCCATCTATCTCGCGATCATCGTCTATCTCTCCTTCCGGAGGTTGCAGGGGAAGCACCGTTACGAGACCATCTCGATCCTTTTCTGCGCGGTCTTCGTCGTGGTGGCGGTCGTTTTGGAGATGATGGGCGTCGTCATGGGCGCCTTGAATATCGCGATCGCCATCTCCATCGTCTTCTATTACTTGTTCCTATTAAAAGAAGAGAACCGCCGCGACGCCTTGACGGGCCTATTCGACCGCAAGAGCTTCTACGCCGACGTCGAGCGCTTCGCCCGTAATATCCGCGGGCTGATCGTCCTTGACATGAATGGCTTGAAGCTCCTAAACGACGAGCAAGGCCACGCCTCAGGGGACGTCGCCTTAAAGAACATCGCGGGCACCCTCGAAGGGCTATGCGATTCCAAGATGTACGCGTACCGGATGGGTGGCGACGAATTCATGATCCTCATCCTTAACGCCGAACTTGACTACGCCCTCGTCGAGAAGCGCATCAAGGAAGAGCTCGAAGCCAAAGGGCTAAGCGCCTCCTTCGGCCATGCCTTGCGCAAGGAGACCACCCACTCCATTGAGGACCTGATGAAATCCGCCGACGAAGCGATGTACGCGGATAAGGCCGCCTTCTACCAGAATCATCCTCGCGCCGATCGACGCAGAAAATAAGCGCCAGGGCTTTCCTATGGCGCACCGCAAAAAGGGCACCGTTCCAAAAGAGCCGTGATCCTTGCATTTTTTGTTGCTAATCATCCAAGAAGAATTGCCCGACCATTATGGGTCCGAGGAGAAGGATTGAACACCATCTGGGGCAACGGGGCGTCTTCCATAGGAAATAACGCCGATGAAATGCATGACCGCCCGAATGCGTATTCGCCCGTGATGGTGATTGCAATTTTGAAATGAAAACAAGTATAATTCGCCAACCTTCCAGAAGGACTATGGCCTATGAATAGAAAACCATTATTAGCCTTATTCGGGATTTCCATCGTAGCCGTTTTTTCTCTGACTTTCTTCGCTTCGGTGTGCGAAAACACCCCCATAGTTCCTGATGTTATGGCCACGACCAACAAAAGTTTCACCTTTGATTCTGCAATTGGCGGAGAATATTGGCAGCTCAGTAAGTGGGAACAAAGCGTAGCAACTGGTCAAGGCTCCCCGATTAGCAGCAGAATCGAACTCCCTTATGAAACATATTGCGATCGCGGATTTGGGGGAGGATCCTTGTTTTATTACCAAACGAACGGCGGCAGTGGCTCCTTTAATTTTTCGTTTGGGATAAATAATCTCCAGAGTTTTGAATTCTCCTTCCATACATGGAACTCTGGCTGGAATATGGCTTCCGCCGAATTTCATGCCGCGATCGACTATCAAGACGGCGATGGCAACCCGGTTTATCAAGAGAATTACGACCTTGTAAACGGAGATTCAGTCGATAAAAACTCGGACCTTCACGCGAATACACCGACCGCCTATTCTTGGACTCGAACGCAGGAATTCATTGGCGAGGCGATTCGAAAGGTTTTGGTGAACGTGAGTTATGCACATATGAGCCGTATCTTCATGGATTACGTCACCGTGTCCTGGAGTTGCTAAGCAAGCATCCTCGGCGCCGCCCTGATTTGGGCGGTTTTTGATGCGTCAAAGCTCCGATGGCAAAACGCTTTTTTGCTAGGCCTTAAGGGATATCCGAAACTTCTTGGGCTCATCTCCTGAATTCTATTCAGCTATAAATTGTATTTAATCTACCTAGTACTTATTATGTCAGCTATCGCCTCACCGCGACCCGCATCGTGATT
The DNA here is from genome assembly GCA_017450325.1 of Bacilli bacterium. Taxonomy (GTDB): domain Bacteria; phylum Bacillota_I; class Bacilli_A; order RFN20; family CAG-826; genus Alloenteromonas. The sequence continues at coordinate 9,453 of JAFSVB010000015.1, forward strand.
CCTGCGCTCCAAATTCACTTGGTCGCGTCTATTAAATCCGGAACAGCAGACATCTCTCCATACCACCTTTTCGGAGAAAAACGAGGTTGGTGGTTGAGCATTACGAAGCCACCAATGCAGTTTGGAAGAACGATGACTATGTAGTACTCCGATGCTGTTTCGTCCGGGACGTGCCATGCAAATGAAGCGGTGCGGGGAATCTTTGACGCATGTACTGGACACATAACGACATTTGTGGGCGCATCGGAACCGCGTGATGCAATTTTGCGCAAGGCCCCTTGTTTATATAGCATTAATGCGATATAGTTCTTTTATGGAATTCAAAGAAAAGCTCATCGCGGTCCGCAGGGCGCTCGGACTGTCGCAAACCGATATGGCAAAGCGTCTGGGCGTCAGCTTCTCCACGGTCAACAGATTGGAGAATGGGCATTTCGGTCCCAATTACGAAACGGTGTCGAAGGTCAACGCGCTTTATGAGGAAATCGTCGCCGGCAATCAGATGGACGCTCTGCCCACTTTCTCGGTGTCCAAGTCCGGGGACGTCTCCGCCGATGTTTCCGCCATCGTCGAGGCATCGAAGCAGGATGCGGTGCGTGCTATCAATATCGCACTATTGCGACGAAACCATCTAATCGGCAAGCGCATTGACGAGGAGATCCTCTCGACGAGAGCCAACGACTACGGGAAGTCGATTATCAAGAAGCTATCGGCGTTTTTGACCGAAAGATTCGGAAGCGGATTCGACGAATCGAATCTCTATTCGTTTGTGAGGTTCTATCGCTATTTCCCAAACATTTTCGACTCGCTGAGTCCAAAATCCTTTCTATCGTGGACCCATTATCGCGTGTTGATCCGCGTCGATAGCGATGCGGCAAGGCCCTATTACGAAAAGGAGGCGCTTGCCTCTGGCTGGAGCGTCCGCGACCTGCAGTGGACGATTCATAGCCAATACTACGAAAGGCTGCTCTCCGCCCAAAGTGGCGGCCTGCCTGCATTGCCTCAGGGAATCGCTCCCTCCAAGGA
>JAFSVB010000138.1 GCA_017450325.1 Bacilli bacterium
AGAGCATGAACCAGCGTGAGATCCAGTGGGTCGTTGACCACATGAGCCGCGAGCAGGTCGAGGAAATGCTCCGCCGCGAGGAGGCCGCCCGCCAAGAAGGCATCGCGGAAGGCATCGAGAAAGGCATCGAGAAAGGCATCGCGGAAGGCAAGGCCTCCGCCGTCGCCGAGCTTCTCAGAAAGGGCGCTATTTCGCGCGATGATGCGCGTTCTTTCCTCAACATCGACAGCGCCGAGCTCGACCGCCTGCTGAAGAAAGAATAATTGTAGGAAAGTCCATCTCTTTCAGAACAAAAAGATGAATGATTCATTATTCTTAATCAATTAAATCTAGCTTTTTAAAAACTATTATTGCTAGTTTCTGTGTTATTTCCATAAAAATACTAATTGTTTTATACACTGTATAGCACTTTTGTTCAAAAAAAGTGTTGTCAAGATAAAAAATCCGAGTATAGTTATCTGTTCCGCAGGGAACGCCTCTGGTTCGCCAGGGTGAAACTGTGGTTCCGTCGCCTCTAGGACGACGTGGGGAGAGTAAGACGCCCCGAGGGATTTCTCCTGAAAGGCCTACGGTTCCGAAAGGGACGAAGGCAGCAGGTCGGCTTGACCCGCCCTGCTGACCGGGAACGCTCCGCCTCTAGGTAGACCTAGGAATGGGAGTGCCGATAAATAAACCAGGGCGCGAGCCTTGGGGGATGCTTCGGCGAAGGGCTTCCTTCTTCGGAAGGAGACGCCACCGCCACGAGACCCTGGCGGCCTGTAAACGGGGAAGAAAGGGATCTGCGGAAAGCCTCGCGAGGGGAATATCCGCGAAGGGGCAAGTCGCTTCCACGGCGAACCCTAGTGGCCATCGACGGTGCCATGCGTAGACGCGAATCGTCGCGATGTCAGGGGCGCAAGCCTTCGACGAGGGGTAATGCCCGGAGGGAACCCGCCTCCACCGGTAGACCGGTAGAACCAGGGGGATGGGGGAATCGACCGCCGTTGGCCGAGAAACCATCATGGCTCTAGAGCTTCGGTTCTAGGCGCGGATGACCGCTCCGCCTGATGAATCAGAGAATGCGGCGCTTCCGCTCCTCACCATATAGGGAGGGGGACGGAAGGACGGGCTTTGAGGGAAACCTCTGGTCCGCGGTGATATCCTGCCATCGTCTCGTGGAACGAGAAACTTGTGGGACTTCGGAGTGATCCGAGAAGGGGAGAAAGACCCCAAGCCCTACGGAAAGGCCGCGGTAGACCGCGAAATCTCCGCTCCGTTCGTCTTCTCAGGCGTTCGGTAACACCCTTCGGGGTGTGTTGGCAGCCCCGCCATCGGTGAAACCGGAATCAGGGGTTGCGAACAGGTCGGTTTCTTCGGATAACAGGCATGTCCGCGAACCTCCGGGAATTCATAACTGGATCGGTGCCCAAAGAGGCTCGGCGCGCGGTAAACCGCTGGAAAAGCCTCAAGCCCGCCCTCGCGGCGAGCGAGATCGGAGACCACGGTCCCCGAAGGAAGTCGTTCCACCCTGCAATTCGTGAAGTCGGAACGTGGTAGAGAGCGCATGGCTATGGAAGTGTCGTCATGCATCAACATCGAGACCTACTAGGGATGACCCGAAATAGGCCTAGGAGGATAAGAGCTCCTCTCGGCGGTACACCGCAGAATCAAAAACTTGCGTCCGAAGGCAGAGCCGTCAAGGGTTGCTGAGGTAAGGCGCGATCATCCTCGGATGAGTGGTTGGTTGGAATCTCCCACGAGGTAAACCTCTAATACGAAATATCCCGTCGAAATTGGAGCTACACGAGACGTTAAACAGGAAAGCCAAGTGACACCACGCAGCGATGCGTGGCGTTTTCTTTATTACGATGCCCTACTTCTTGCCCGAAAGAGCGAGGACGAGACGCTTTCTGGTGATGATGCCGATAAAGATACCCTTGTCATCAACAAGCGGCACGTAGTTCTGGTTCATCAGCGCATTGGATACTTCCTCTTCCGTCGAGGTGACGGGAAGAGGCAAAATTGGGCGATAGATCGGCACCACTTCTAGCGGGACGGACTCCATCTCCCTGAGAGTCATGTCGTTTTCTTTCAGATAGAAGAGAATGTCGCTGGTGGAGATGGAATAAAGATAATGGCCCTGTCCCGAAAGGACGGGGATGGTCGCGAAGTGATAATGACTCATCTTCTCGATGGCCGCGCGAAGAGTATCTCCGCCATCGAGTACGGAGACTTCTGACTTCGGTGTCAAGACAGTCAAGATATTCATGGCAATATTGTACCTTCTCCGCGCGAAGTCTCAAACATCAGCGCCTTATATTCCGCCTTTTGGCGCTTTGAGTATTAGCAGTCCATATCGCGCCTCCGATGGGTTATCGTTGCTTAACCCGATGGAATAGTCGCAAACTATGGACATGGTCTTGTGGCTTCGAAAAACATTCATCCGCGATTATGAACGCCTTGACGACCCCCTGGTGCGGTCGAGGCATGGCACTCTTTCATCGTGGATCGGCATTTTTCTGAACCTCATCCTCGTAGGGCTGAAGCTTTCTTCCGCGTTTCTTCTCGCAAGCACGAACCATTGGATTTTCTCGATGGCGTTGATCGGCGATGCCCTCAATAACTTCTTCGACTTCTCCTCCTCCATCATCGCCCTCATCGGTTTCCAAATGGCGCGTAAGCCCGCGGACAAAGAACACCCCTACGGCCATGGCCGGGCCGAGTATATCGCTGGCATGCTCATCGGCGTCGCCATCCTCGTCTCGGCAGGCATGCTCGCCTTCCGCTCCGTCCAAAGCATCGTCCATCAAGACGAAGTCTCCACCGATATCTTCGCCTTCCTCGCCTTGGCTTTGACGCTTCCTTTGAAGGGACTGCAAAGCTACATCAACTTCTCCTTGGGGAAAACTTTATCCTCCCCTACATTGACCGCGGTCGGGCGCGACGCCATCATCGACGTCGCCTTGTCCACTTCGTTATTAATCGGGTTTTTCCTCGCAAAAGTTCTCTCTTTTCCAAATCTTGACGGATATTTGGGTGCCGTCGTTTCGCTCTTTCTCTGCTATGCTGGCATCCGCGCGTTAAAAGAAGCGACCGACCCACTTTTAGGGGAAGCGCCTTCTGTGACCTTGCAACGCGAAGTCGAGGAAATCGTCCTGGGCTTCGAGGAAGTCCATGGCGTCCACGATTTCCTTTGCCATAGCTATGGCGAGAACGTCCGCTTCCTCTCCTTCCACGTGGAGCTCGACGGGTCGCTCAGCCTGAAAAAAGCCCATGACCTCCTCGAGGCCATCGAAGAAAAGGTCTCGGAGCGTACCCATAGTTCCGTCGTCGTCCACCCGGACCCCATCGATTCCGAAGTGCTATTGAAGTACGAGGACAAAGTCACCGCGATCCTCGCCCCCTACCAATTGACCTATCACGATTTGCATCTAAGCGAAGGGACGCTCAACCTCGAGGTCCTTCTCCCCTTTGGCTTCAAAGAGGAGGACAAAAAGAAAATCGAGGCGGATTTGCGCTCGCTTTCCGAGGATGTTCACGTCGTGTTCGACCATCCTTACGCCGAGTAAAAACCGCCTCAGGGGCGGTTCCTTATATGTCGGATAGTTTCTTGAAGTGGTAGACGATGCAACCTACCGCATAGAAGAGCAGCACGATGCCAATCGCCATCGGCCCATAGCTCCCTGTCCCAAGGAACGTCAGGGCGAAGAACGCGAAGGACACCACGAGGAAGAAATGCCCAAAGACGAAGGACTTGTCTTCCTTATCGCCCACGAGGGGCTTTGCGATAAGGCTGCGCACCAAGAATATCTCGGCGAGGACAAGCACGGCGAAATAGATGCCGAGCAAAATCCACATCACCGCGGGCGTGAAGGTCGAGGGAAGGGCGCTTAAGGAAGCGAAGAAGTTCCGATACCCATAGGTAACGGTTTCCCCTTCTTTCCATTCGCACATGAAAATAGGGAGGAGGAACGTCGCAAGAGATAGCATGCCGACGACCATGGAGACCAAGGCGAGCGTTTTCTTTTTCGAGAGCATCAATAGTGGTCCTTCTGCCGTTTGTGGTTGGTTCCGAGCTTCTTGAGATAGGCCTCCACCACTTCCTCACCCGAATAATCGAATAAGGGAATGATGTTGAGGTAATCCCCGAAAGTCTTCGCGTAATTCTCAACGGAATAATCCTCGCGGAGCTTGGAGGCATCCTCGATGACGGTGAGGATGGCATTCGTGAGGTCTTTTTCCTTCACGTGGAAGTAATGCTTGTACTGGTTGACGCCCAGGGGAATGCCCAGGGACAAAAGGAAATGCAAGCCATCCGCGTATTCGTCAAGGATGACTTCCTTGGGGGAAGGTTCCTTATAAGACCAGTACTTAAAGCAGCGGGTTTCGTTCGCAAATTCGCCTAGCTCCACAAGCAGCGCCAGAAGGCGCCGCTCGTGGGTGGATTCGTAGGTGACGTTGTGGGCTTGCGCGATCTCGAGGTCGAGATCCGCTTGTAGGGCGAATAAGGGCGTTAGGTCGATGAAATCGCCCGTCATTTGGTGGTCTTAGGCTGGAGTTCGCCTAGCCTCCAGATATCGCGGTTGTATTCCGCAATGGTGCGGTCGCTGGTAAAGTAGCCGGATTGGCCGATGTTCATGATGGAGGCATGCGCCCAGCGCTTCTTGTCCTGATAAAGCTCGTCGGCACGCTCGCAAGCCGCGTTATAGGCCGCGAAGTCGGCGAGGACGAAGAACTGGTCATTGCGGCTCATGATCTCATCGAAGATCATGCGGAAGCGGTTCTGGTCGCCTTCGCACCACGGGCCGGAGAAGAGGCTATCCATGATGTTCTTGACGCGCATGTCACTGTTATAGACATCCCACGGGGAGTAGGTGCCGTTATCGACCATCGACTGGACTTCGTCCGCCTTGAGGCCGAAGATGACTTCGTTTTCCTCACCGGCGAAATCGGCGATTTCGATGTTAGCGCCATCCAAGGTGCCGATGGTGACCGCGCCGTTCATCATGAGCTTCATGTTCGAGGTACCCGAGGCTTCTTTGCCAGCGGTGGAAATCTGCTCGGAGAGGTCGGCGGCGGGGATGATGAGCTCGGCGAGGGAGACGCCATAGTTCTCAACGAAGACGATGCGCATGTACTTGTTGACGTCGGGGTCGTTGTTGACGACTTTCGCGACGGCGAGGATGAGCTCGATGATCTTCTTCGCGTAGACGTAGCTTGGTGCCGCCTTGGCCCCGAAGATATAGGTATGCGGGGTCATGCGGAAAGAGGGATCCTCTTTGATCTTCTGATAGAGATGGATGATATGGAAGAGGTTCAATAGCTGCCTCTTATAGGCGTGGAGACGCTTAATCTGGACGTCGAAGACGGAATCCGGATCGATGGAGAATCCATAGGCTTTCTGGACGAAAGCGGCGAAGTCGCGCTTGTTCTCGGCCTTGATTTCCATGACTTTGGCCTGGACGGCGGGATCGTCCGCGAAGGCGGAGAACTTGCCGATTTCATGCTCGAAGTCGGTCTTCCACTTCTCCCCGATCTTGGAGGAGATGAGGGCGCTTAGGCGCGGGTTGGCATACATCAGCCAGCGGCGATGGGTGACGCCGTTGGTCTTGTTGTTGAACTTGGTCGGGAAAAGCTCATAGAACTCCTTGAAGGTCCAGTTCTTGAGAATATCGGTATGGATCTTCGCGACGCCATTGACGGAGAAGACGGTGTAGATGGCCATGTTGGTCATGTGGATCTGGCCATCCTTGATGATCTGCATGGCGTAGCGTTCCGCCCCACCGATGCCTTTTTCGTTCAGGTAGATGTTAAAGCGGCGGTTGATCTCCTCGATGATCATGTAGACGCGCGGAGCGAGCTGACGGACATAGTTCTCCGGCCACTTCTCGAGCGCCTCGGGCATGACGGTGTGGTTGGTATAGGCGAAGAGATTGGTGACGATTTCCCACGCGGCGTCCCAGCCATAGCCATATTCGTCCATCAAAAGGCGCATGGCCTCGGGGATGGCGAGAATCGGATGGGTGTCATTGAGCTGGAAGACATAGAGGTCGGCGAGCTTATCGAGGTTGCCATAGCGGGTGTTGGTGCTGCGCATGACGGATTGTAGGCCCGCGGATACGAGGAAGTACTGCTGGCGGAGGCGGAGCATGCGGCCGTGCTCGGTGGAGTCATCGGGATAGAGGCCGTGGCAGAGCTCCTTGAGGGTCTGCAAGTAGGATTCGAAGGTCTGGTCGGTCGGGAGGTGATGCTCACTGGGTTCGGCGGACCATAAGCGGAGGCTATTGGCGACGCCATTGCGGTATCCGGGGATGGAGACGTCATAAGGCACGGCGCGGACGCAGGTCGCGTTGCGGGTGCGTAGGCCATATTCACCATTGGGCTTGATGAACGTCTCGGCCTCGCCGTAGAACTTGACCTCGACGGCGTGCTTGGGCTTGCGAACTTCGAAGACGAAGCCGTTGCTTAGCCATTGATCGGGAAGCTCGATTTGCTGGCCATGGCGGAATTTCTGGCGGAAGAAGCCGTATTCATAACGGATGGTGTTGCCGTGTCCAGGATATCCAAGCGAGGCGATGGAATCGAGGAAGCAGGCGGCGAGGCGGCCAAGGCCACCGTTGCCAAGCCCGGCATCGGACTCCATATCCTCGAGTTCGCCGATATCGATGCCTAATTCGCTTAGGCCATCGCGGGCGACCTCGTAGATGCCGAGGTTCTGCATGTTTGAGGTGAGCAAGCGGCCCATCAGGAATTCCATCGAGAAATAGATGAGCTGGCGGCGGTTCTTGTCGAGGATCTCCTCGCGGGAGGCACGCCACTCGCGTCCGGCGAAGTCACGGACCATCTCGCCGAGGATGTCGTAGCGCTCCGTGATATGGGAATCGGGGACGGTGCGGCCGTATTTCTCGACTAAACGGCGCTCGAAAGTCTCTTTAAAATCTTTTTTATTGTCGAACATATAATCTCCTTATCGGGGGGTAGTCTTAAGCGGTTTTCTTTTTGGCAGGAGCGCGCTTCTTGGGCTCCTTTTTGGGCTCGGGCTTCGGCTCCTCTTTCTTTTCTTCCTTAGGCTCCTCTTTGCGGCGCTTCAGGATGCTCGCGGCAAAGCCGCCGAGTTTTAAGCCAAGGCGATACGGGCGTCCTTCGGGGCCTGGCCCAGGGACGGCGACGCTCGGGGCGCCACTATACTGGTTCCAGCCGCCATAGACGTCTTTGTCGCTGTTGAAGATCTCATCGTAGGTTCCTTCGTGGAGGGCGCCGATCTCATAGTATTCGTACCAGTTCGGCGTCATGTTGAAGACGAAGATGAGGTCGGAGTCGCCATATTCGCGCTCGAAGGCGAAGACGGACTGGTCGGCGTTATCAACCATCAGCCAATGGAAATGGGCGGGATTATGCTCTTCCATATGCATCGCGGGTTCGGCGCGATAGATGAGGTTGAGGTCGCGGACCATGCGACGGACCGAGTCGTGCTTGGGGAAGCTTAGCAGGTTCCACGGGAGGGAGCGGGTCTCGTTCCATTCGTCGAAGGAAGCGAGCTCGTTGCCCATGAAGGAGAGCTTTTTGCCCGGATGGGCGAACTGATAGGCGTAGAGGTTGCGGAGCAAAGCGAACTTCTGATCATAGTCGCCCCACATCTTGTTGATGATGGTTCCTTTGCCATGGACGACTTCGTCGTGGCTAAGCGGAAGCAGGAAGTTCTCAGAGAAGAAATAGGCCATGGAGAAGGTGAGTTTGTGATGGTCGTATTTCTTATAGATGGGGTCAAGGCCGTAGTACTTGAGGGTATCGTTCATCCAGCCGAGGTCCCACTTATAGTCGAAGCCAAGTCCGCCGTATTCGATCGGATGGGTGACTTTGGTGAAGTCGGTGGAATCTTCCGCGATCATCATGACATCGGGGTGGGCGTAATGGATCTTGCCGTTGAGGCGGCGGATGAATTCGGTCGCGCCGGTATTCTCGCCATTGGCCTTATTGCCATCCCAGAAGACGATGTTGGAGACCGCGTCGACGCGAATGCCATCGAAGTGGAAGTATTCCAGGAAGTAGTTCATCGCCGACATCAAGAAGCTGCGAACCGGGTCCTTGCCGAGGTCGAACTGCGCGCTACCCCACGGGGAGAGGGTGTGGGCGGGATCACTATATTCATAGAGGTTCGTGCCATCGAATTCGCGAAGCGCGTAGTTGTCGATCGCGAAATGGACGGGGGCGAAGTCTAGGATGACGCCGAATCCCGCGCGGTGCATGCGGTCGACGAAGGACATGAGCTGCTTGGGGTTGCCATAACGGCTATCGACGGAGTAGAAACCCGTCGCCTGATATCCCCAGGATCCATCGAAGGGGTATTGGGTGATCGGCATGATCTCCACGTGGGTGTAGCCGTTTTCCTGGAGGTAGGGAATCAAATAGTCTGCGACTTCCTCATAGGAAGGATAACGGTCGCCGATTTTGCCCTTCCAGGAGCCGAGGTGAACCTCGTAGATGGACATGGGGTTATCGAAGTTGCGGTTGCGGACTTTGAGCCAGTCGCCATCCATCCAGGGGAAACCCTCGATGTTATATAGACGCGAGCAGGTCTGCGGGCGAAACTCGCTATAGAAAGCGAAGGGGTCGGCCTTGTCGACGTATTCGCCGCGGGCGTTCTTGAAGTGGTATTTATAGGATTGGTAGTCGTGGAGGCCGGGGATAAAGGTCTCGTAGACGCCAGAAGAATCGACTTTCTCCATCTTGTTGACGCGCACGTCCCAGCCGTTGAATTCGCCGATGACGGACACGTCGCTCGCCATGGGGGCGTAGAGGCGGAAATAAACGCCGTACTGCTTGTCCATGACTTTGACTTTCTTCGCGCGTTTGCCCTTCTCCTTGGGTGGTACGAGCTCTTCCTTTTCGACCTCAATGTAGCCGAAATGTGCGCCGAAGTACTCGAAAGCGTTGATGGATTGACCCATCAAATAGTCAAATAGAATTCCGTATGCCATTTGTTATGTTCCTCGAAATATGCCTTAGTATAGCGCGTATTCGTGTCCGCGTTAACCCGCATTTGCGCGTAATGGGCATACGCGTGCCTTATTTGTGTATGCGCATGGGTATAAAGAACTATTAGTGAACTGCAAGCAGGCGAGTCTTTGGCGAATTCCAAGTCAATAGGCAATGTGGCAGAACGAATTATGGCCAAAATATAACAAATGAAATTTGCAGAAAACGTAGATATCATCGTGGAAATCTTAGATTTTTAGGCAAATTATAATCGCATATTTCTGATTTATTTCACGGCAAATAATCCTAAATAATCTCGATTATTGGCTTGTTTTTTGCTAGTTTTCTCAGCAGAAAAATTGTAAATGTTATCGATTATTGATTGATAAACTACGGTAATTAATCACTTAAACAGTAGATTTCATCGAGTCAAATCTGATTTTATGACCTCTATTTCTTCGGCGGAAATTTCCGAAAACTGAATTTTCTGACTGATAACAAGCACTTTATCGAGCAATCGTTCGTTCAATCTTATTCTGTTTTTCTATGCAAAATTAACTCAGCGGATTTCCATTTTCGCTAATCGCAGGCGCGCACTGGTGAAGCGCGCAAAAGTAGGGTATGATTTCCCCGTTAAACCAAGGAGTTACAAAATGTACAAAGTCATGGCCGTCAACTGCGGCTCTTCCTCCCTCAAATACAAGCTCTACGAAATGCCTGAAGAAAAGGTCCTTTGCTCGGGCAACGTCGAGCGCATCGGACTCGAGATGGGCATCTTCGGCATCAAATTCGCCGACCAGAAGATCTCCGAAGAGCCCCCCATCAAAGACCACGAAGTCGGCGCTAGGCTCGTTCTTGAAGCCCTTACGAAATACGGCATCGTGAAATCTCTTGACGAGATCAAGTGCGTCGGGCACCGCGTCGTCCAAGGCGGCAAATACTTCTCCAAGTCCGCCGAATTCGACCAGCATAACGCGGACCTCATCGAATCGATGACCCCGCTCGATCCGCTGCACGCCCCTGCCCACATCACCGGGTGGAAGGCTTTCTGCGCCGCTCTCCCTGGCGTCCCGGCCATCGCCGTCTTCGACACCGCTTTCCACCAGACCATGGAGCCGGAGGACTACCTCTTCCCGATTCCTTTTGAACTCACGGAAAAATACGATTGCCGCAGGTATGGCGCTCACGGCACTTCCCATAACTACCTCGCCGACACCGCCATCGAGCATTACTTCGGCGGCAAGGCCGAGGGCACGAGGATTCTCTCTTGCCATATCGGCTCTGGCTCTTCCCTCTGCGCCATCAAAGATGGCAAGTGCGTCGCAACCTCCATGGGTCTCACCCCTCTTGGCGGCGTCATGATGGGCACCCGCACGGGCGACCTCGATCCTTCTGTCATGGACTACCTTTGCAACTGCACGGGAAAATCCGTCGACGAGATGTACGACATCTTCAATAAGAAATCTGGTTTGCTTGGCGTCTCTGGCGTCAGCAGCGATACCCGTGACGTCGAAGCCGCGGCTAAGGAAGGCAATGAGCGCGCCCTCACCTGCGTCAAGCTCTTCGCCCGCCGCGTCGCCGACTACATCGGCCAATACTACGTTCGCCTCGGTGGCGCCGATTTGATCATCTTCTCCGCCGGCATCGGCGAAAACAGCGATTATCTTCGCGAGATGATCCTCCGCGACGTCGAGGAAGCCCTCAGCCTCAAGATCGACTATGCGAAGAACGTCGGGCTCCGCGGCAAGGAAGAAGTTCTCTCCCTCCCCGAGTCTAAGATCAAAGTCGTCGTCCTTCCCACCGATGAGGAAGTGATGATCGCCCGCGATTGCCTCCGGAGAATCGAAAATGGCCGCATCTAAACTCGACCCCATCATCGCCGCCTACGGCAAAGAGCATAAGAAAGAGTTCCACGCGATTTATCGCGCGATTGAACGTTACGAGAAAATCGTCGTCTTCCGCCATCTCAAGCCCGACTATGACGCGATGGGCTCGCAGATGGGCATGGTGGCCTTTCTCAAGGACAACTTCCCCGAGAAGGAAATCCACTTCGTTGGCGACAACCACGTCTCCTTCACGCCACGTCTATTCCCGGAAACGGAGAACCTACCAGAATCCTGGTTCAAAGAAAATAAGTTCCTCGCCATCATCATGGATGTCGGTGATGCCGAGCGCATTGCCGATCCTCGTTTTAAACGCGCATCCTATAAAGTGAAGATCGACCACCATCCATGCAAGAAAGAGGTGGCTCGGGCGAGCGTCTGCGACCTCGAGATGGCCGCCGCCGCCGAACTTGCCGCCGACTTGTTGCTCAACTGGAAAGGCAAGACCCTTTCCCGCGAAGCCGCTTATTGGTTCTATATCGGTATCGTCGGTGATTCGGGACGATTCCTTTTCTCCAGCACTTCCCCCCACACCTTCGCGGTGGCGCAGGCGCTTTTAGCGACTGGGCTCGAGTTGCCTCCTCTCTACCAAAAGATGTATGAGAAGAACGTCGACTCGCTCCGCTCTCTCGCCTACGTGCTTGGAAACTTCCACGTCTCGCCCCATGGCGTCGCCTATTATTGCCTGCCCAAAAACGTCCAGGACGAGCTGCACATCACGCCCGAGCAAGGAAAAGAGCACGTCAATACCTTCTCCAATATCGAGGGGATTAACGCTTGGTGTTCCATCACCGAAGACCCCAATCCGAAAGACTATTGCTGGAGGATCTCCATCCGCAGCAAAGGGATGGATATCTCTGGCGTCGCCTTCAAGTGGGAAGGCGGTGGCCATAAGCAAGCTAGCGGCGCGAAAATCAAATCGCTCGACCAACTGGACGAATTCATCGCCGACTTGGACGCCCTATTTGCTTAGAAACTCCGTCAAGGACTCAAACAAGGCAGCGTCTCGTGCGCTGCTTTTGTTTTTGTCGATCGTCGATAAAAAGTACTCTTGTTCTTCTTTTGGCTTGTTCTCCAGCTCAAGGAAGCTTGGCTCAAGCGTGGCGACGTATTCGCCTGCGGAGGAGTCAAGCCAAGGGAGAAATTGTTTGGCATCGTTATAGTATGTCGTCCCCTTTCCCTCCATATGGCGGGCAAAGGAAGTGTCGAGCGAAACCGTTCCGTCGTTCTTTCCCTGAAAAGCAAAGACTTTTGTCTTGACGGGTATCGATTCGGACGCCTTGGCAAATGAGGTCGTCCCACCCGAAAGATGCGTCCCAAGCGCAAAAGGCGGGACGGTAGCATAAGCGATTGGCCCGACGGTCCGCACGGCCGAAGAG
>JAFSVB010000139.1 GCA_017450325.1 Bacilli bacterium
CGCGTCGACTATGTGTCGAAGATGGGTGGCGACGGGCGTTTCCACGACGTCCCCGTCCATTGGACGCAATACGACGAAGTCAGCTGCAACCGCAACGTCGGCTTGATGGACTCGAAGCAATCGCGTCCGACCTTCACCAATTCTTCTTTGGAGAATTTGATGAAGTATCTCAATGACGCGGGCATCCATTTTGAACGCGGACTCTTCTCCTTCTTCCTTGGCGACGAGAAGGCGCACCTGAGCTCTTCGGTCGCGAATAACATCCAAGGCGTTTTCAATAAGAAGACGGGCGAATAGTCATGGCGGATGGATCTTCGTTTCGTTCCCCGCGCGAAGAAGGGCTTCGTGCTTACCAAGTGGTCTTTGAGGCCCTAAGGACATTGCAAAGGACATAACGCCATTGCGTCTTTCGTTATTTATTCGCGCGCGTAAATAATTTAGAATATGACTAATCCATAGGAGATAATGAACATGCCTAATGAACTTGATGAAACGGATGTTTCGACAATTAACACACAAGGACGCGACGTACACGTCATCGACAAGAAAGTAGCCGTCACCCTCGACGGCGGCGACAAGGTCATGAATGTCCTCGTCTGGCTCTTGCCTCCCATCATCGGCGGAATCGTCTATTTCTTCCGCAAGACCAAAGCGCGTAACTACTTGCAGCAGCTCCAGCAGAAGATCCAGCACGCCGCCTCGACCATCGACAACTATCAAGAGCAGCGCGTGGTGATCCTCCAGAACACCGCGAAGCTCGTCGACAAGGCTTCCGCCCTCGACAAGGACACCTTCACCGAAATCGCCAAGATGCGCGCCAACGCCGTCTCCGACGACCAGGCCCGTATCGAGCTCGCCGAGAAGCTCGGCGCGGCGGAGAAGTCCATCAACATCGCCCTTGAGAACTACCCCGAACTCAAGGCCCATGCCGCCATCCGCGACGCGATGCAGCAAAATGCCTACCTCCAGCAGGAAATTACCGCTGCCCGCGAAATCTACAATGACTGCGTCCTCCGCTGGAACACCGAGATCTTCCAGCAGTGGGCCAAGAAGTACGTGGCCGCGAAGGCTGGCTACACGACCCGCATCCCCTTCATCCTCTCCCAGGCCATGAAGGATGCTTCCCGCGGCGTCTTCTTCTAATCGACGACACCTCAAAGACCGAGTTCCCCGCGAGCTCGGTTTTTTCTTCAAAAAAAGCCAGTTAGGACGACAGTTTTTGAAAACGCCGAATTGCCAGGGCGAAGACGGGATAAGATGCAGGCATGATGAAAACGAAATTATTCCTTGTCTCCACTTCCTTGCTCCTCGTCTCTTGCGGTGGGCCTACGCCCCAATCATCCTCGGTTTTAAGCGTTCATGTCGGCGAGTCTATTTCAAGCGATTCCATCATCGCTTCCTCTTCTAGCGATAGCCGCACGGCGGTGGAACTCATCGTCCGCGAGGGTCCTTCGGCAAAAGTGTTTTACGAAGGGGATATGTTTGACGGAACCGGAATGGTCGTCGACGCAGTACTTTCCGATGGGTCCAAAGAAGAGGACGTGCCGTTTCGCGTCTTGACCAAGGATCCTTTGGTAAAGCCATCCACGAGCATCGCCATCGCCTATAAAGGGTGCGTGGAACAGTTTTCGATTTCGGTGACAAGCGCTGGAAACAAGGAAGAATATTCGGTAGGAAACTTCCCTGCTTTGGCTTCCTCGCCTCTAAAGGGAAAGAACTTCTTGTTCCTTGGCTCAAGCGTCACCTATGGCGAAGGGTCCTTCGGCGAAGCGATTCCTGATTATCTAGCGAAGAAACACGGGTGCATTTGCATCAAAGAAGCTGTTTCGGGGACGACTTTGGCGGACGTCTCCTCCCCAAATGGCAAAAGTTATATCACGCGATTAGAGGAATACCTTTCTAGCGATGACAAAGCGTCCACGCTCGATGGCTTTATTTTACAGCTCTCCACCAACGATATCCGCATCTCGGACTGCTGGGGAGAAATGAAGGACGGCAACATCAAAGACGCATCCGCTTTTGATCGGACGACGACGCTTGGGGCAATGGAAACCATCATCGCGAAAGTCCAAGCGCAATATGACTGCCCGATTTATGTTTATACGAACTCCTACTATAACGCCGTCTATGGACAGCTCGTCGCCAAGACGATTCCACTTCAAGACAAGTGGGGGATTACCTTGCTCAATCTTCATGACGACGAAACGTTCAATGCAATTTCCAAGGAACAAAAGGACCTTTACATGAACGACAGCATCCATCCTTCGCGCGCTGGATATCGAGATTGGTGGCTTCCGAAGTTCGAGGAAATGCTTCGAGTGAAATTCTAGTTGGAATCCTAGTATCCACAAGAAGACCAGCGCCGGCCTTCTTTGTTAAAATAGCTGGCATGAACATCATATTAGAGACGAAGCGTCTATATCTTCGCGAGATGAACGAAGGCGACTTCGATGCATTAAAACGGGTTATCTCTGACCCTGAGAACATGGCCTTTTACCCAAAACCATACGATGACGATGGCGTCCATCGCTGGATTTCTTGGTGCACGAAGAGCTACCAAGAACATGGGTTTGGCTTATGGGCCGTCTCCTAAAAGATACGGATGAGATGATCGACGATTGCGGCGTCTCCATGCAGCCAATTAACGGGAACTGGGTACCTGAAATCGGCTACCACATCCGCAGGGACATGCATCGGAAGGGCTACGCGAAGGAAGCGGCGGAAGCGGTGAAGAAGCACTTCTTTTCCAATTTCCCCTTCGATGAAGTATTCTCCTATATGGAGGCGAGCAATGCGCCTTCTTATAAAACCGCGGAAGCGCTCGGCATGACGCTTCGCTTCACCTATGAGGCGAAGGACGAGCAGAGGCTACGCGTCTATTCGATTACCCGTACAGACTGGGAAGAAAGGGAATAAGACATGGATGCATTAGAAATGCTAAAGACTCGTCGCTCGATTCGCGCCTTTAAGAAAGAACAGGTTAAGGAAGAAGAACTGCGCATCGTCCTTGAGGCCGGCACATATGCCCCGACGGCGATGGGATTACAATCGCCGCTTATCGTCGCCGTGCAGAAAGAAGAAGACGTCGCAAAACTGAATGAATTGAACCTGGAGGTCCTTAACCGGTGCGCAGCCGTCAAGAAGGACGCGAAGCCTTATTATGGCGCGCCTACGATCATCGTCATCTTCATGACGAAGATCGCCCGGAACGAGTTCGTCGGTACCTTGGATGCCGCAAGCGTCACGACCAATATGCTCAATGCCGCCCATGCCCTCGGGCTTGGCTCGGTCTGGATCAACCGCGCGAAAGAGGTGTTTGAAGGCGAAGAAGGAAAGAAACTCCTTGCCAAGTGGGGAATCGAGGAAGAAGTGGTGGGCGTCGCTTCCATCGCCTTAGGGTATCCCGATTGCGAGAACCCGACTCCGCGTCCGCGCAGGGAAGGGTACTTCAAAATCGTTCAATAAAACATGCTTATATGGAAAAGGCCTGGGCTCATCGCTCAGGCCTTGACTTTATTTCATCGCGAGGATGCGTTTTTTCGCTTCGCAGTATTCGTATTTGGTGATGCGGCCGCTGCGGCATTCATCCATCAATAGGCACAAGGCCTCGTATTGCGTCTTGCTAAGCAGCGTTCCATCATGGGTGACATAGACGACCTGTCCCGCTCCACGAGCGTAATAACGGTCGATCTCGCTTTCATAGGAACCCTCATAAGCGAGCTTCCTCGCCGCGGCGCGGGTGATGATGATCAAGACGATGCAAGTGAGGAAGAGCGCGAAGCCGCCGAGGATCAAGGCGAGGGAGAGCTTTTTGCTGACGGTCGCTTGCTGGAAGGCCATGAGGATGGACCCGATGATACCGACGGCTAAAGATGCGAGGGCGAGGAGGGAAAGGAAGACGGTCAGCCCTAAGAAACGCTTCCTGTTTGTCTCATATGGTTTCATATGTGTTAATGATACGCTGAAACTTGTTGTAGCAATAGAGCAAAGAAGAAAAAGCGTCTGAGTTCCAGGCGCTTAGTCATGCATGAATTTCTTGCCCTTCTCGATGGCATCGCTTTCCCATTTTGGGGTCTCCCCGGAGTCGGCTTCCTCAAGGAGCTTCCGGTCTTGCTTGGACAAGACTAGCTTCTCGAATAAATCAGGACGGTGCATACGCGTGAGGAGTAGGGATTGCTTCCTTCTCCATTTCGCGATGGCGCCGTGGTTGCCGCTATAGAGGATGGGTGGGACGGTCGCGCCTTGATAGTCATAAGGCTCGGTGTATTGGGGATATTCAAGCAGATTGTTGTCGAAGGATTCTTCCTCGAGCGAATCGCGGGTGATGGCCCCATCGAGCAGGCGGATGACCGAATCGGCGATGGCCATGGCGGGTATCTCGCCGCCGGTGAGGATGTAATCCCCGATGGAGACGAGCTCGTCCACATAGTCGTTCACGCGCTCATCGATGCCTTCATAATGACCGCATACAATCATTAAATCCTCGAGATTTGCAAAGCTTTTGGCCATTTTTTGGTCAAACCTCCTGCCTCGAGGCGACATCAAGATGACATGGGTATTCGGTTTTTTATTTGCCTTAATCGCGTCGACGATCGGCTGCGCTTTCTGGACCAAGCCTGCGCCTCCGCCGATGGGTGGGGTATCCGTGCGGCCGTATTTGTCGAGGGTGTAGTCGCGGATTTGAATGGCCTCAAAAGAGGCGACGCCCTTGCCTAATGCCCGCTTGATGATCGAGTTGGTGGTGAACCCCTCGAACATCTCAGGGAAAAGAGTAAGGACGGATATTCTCATAGCATGCCCTCCACGACATGGATGGGTATGATCTTCTTCTCGTGGTCGATGTCACCGACGAATTGGTCGATGAAGGGGACGTAGAAAGTCTTGCCGTCGACCCCTTTGAACTTGAGGTTCGGAGTAGGGGAGTATTCCACGACGGAAAGCAGCGTTCCGATTTCCTTGCCATCGTCATCGACGCCTTTATAGCCGACGATTTCGTCATAGCGGACGTAGCCTTCGGGAAGCGGTGCCTCTTCTTTTGGCAAATCCAAGGTAAAGCCTTGGAGCGTCCCCGCTTCTTCGGGAGTGGCGATCTCCTTGAAGCCAAGGATGAGGTCATCCCCTTTGGCGGAGTAGTGGTTCAAGGTGACCGTCCGGACGGCCTCGCCTTTTTTGTTGGTCAAGGTATAGACGCGGCCTTTCTTGAAACGAAGGGCAGCAAACGAGGTGAGCGAAAGCGCGTGGACCTGTCCTTTTAATCCAAAGGGCTTTCCGATGGAAGCGATGCTGACGTATTCCATAAAGAAAGACGGGGGTTATTCACCCTCGCCGTTATTCTCCTCACCGAAGCTTTCGAACTTGAGGTGGATCCGCTGATTGGTTCCGTCGATCTTTCCGGCGATGCTGATCACTTCGCGGAGAGCGTTAGCGACCATTCCACGGCGGCCGATGAGGCGCGCGGTGTCTTCGGGTTCGGAGACGATGAGGATGGTCACGTCGCGACGCGAGGCGTTCGGCAGTTCGCGGATAAGGATGGTTTCGGGCTTTTCAATGAGCGGGTCGATGATGGGATGCAAGATGGCGGCGTAATCGCGTTCCATTATTTGCTTCCCTTTTTGCCTTCCGCGTACTTGGCCATGATGCCTTTGCTGGAGAGCATGGCGCGGACGGATTCGCTGGGCTGAGCACCGAGGTTGAGCCACTTGAGGGCGAGCTCTTCGTCGATCTTGGCGGCGGCGGTTCCAAGGGCGGGATCATAGATGCCGATCTGTTCGATGTAGCGACCATCCCTGGTGAAGTGGGAGTCGGCGGCGACGATGCGGTAGAACGGGTCTTTATGACGGCCGATGCGGGTTAATCTGATTTTAACGGACATGGTTAAGTTCCTCCTTAATCGGGCATATCTTCCTCGGGTTTTAGTGCGGTGTCAAGCATTTTCGCTTAACACCTTAAAATTCGTGTGCGTGAGCGATGCGTGTATGCGCTTCCCCGCGTTATAAAAGAGGTGCACGAATGCTAGCAAATGGGGTTAAACTTGTGGATATGGAAAGGATTCTTCAGGCACTTCATCATTTCTTCCAGAACTTCCGCGCTACGCCGCTTCTTTCCAAACGGTTTGTATTTTCCTACGCGGGCCAAGAAGAGGACGAAGAAGAGGAAGCCTTTTACGAAGATGAGTATTTTCTTGGCGACCCCATGAAGGACAATCCCTCTCTAGCAACCTGCTCTCTTAGCCTTGCAATGGCCTCTTTTTCCTCAAACAAAGTACGGGAAGGATTGAAATACCAAGCGGAAAATGGCATAAATTTCATGCAAAACTGTGCTTTTTTTGATATTGAGACCCCGGCGTATTTCGGGGATGAAACCTCGCAGGAAGGCATTGCGTTCGTCATTGGCAGAAAGCGTATTAAGAGAAAGAAAGCCAAACCATTCACGTTGATTGCCATCGGTGTGCGCGGAC
>JAFSVB010000140.1 GCA_017450325.1 Bacilli bacterium
ATTCGTTTTTATGATGGATGCCAAGCTGGGTCAAGTATCCCGCGGATGTAACGGCGCGATTAAACGCGGCCAAAAGCACGGTGTACCCGTAATCCAAATACTTGTTTATGTCGCATTCTTTATCGCGGGTGAACCCCTTGAAATATATGGCGTTAAAGTATACTTTCGCGGCATGGCCTTCGCGGTTGCTTGCATCACCCGGAAGAACCTCCAAAGAGTATTCCCTTAAAAGTTTCGCCTCATCGTGTTTTGCTTTTCGGCGAAGGCTTTTCTCCTGGTTCTTGATCTTCTCCTCGACGATTCGTTTCCAAATCAAGCCCTTGCTCTCCTCCGTCCAAGCGACCTGCTCGAAAATACGCCCCGCACAATTATGGGACCCGTAAAAAGGTGAAAGCTCACAGGTCGGTTCGGATTTTTCGTCGCAGAAAATCACCTTGATCTTCCGCTTGGTGAGTTCGGCGATCAGGCTCGTCGTCAAAGAAACCGCCGTCGATTGGACGATGAGGGTATGAATCTCGTCGAGCAAGACACGCTTTGTGGTATCGGGGGTTCGAAAAACGAGGTAGTTCAATGAGTATTCCAACTTGGAATGAGTATCCACTACCACCGTTCGGAACGCCATCAAAGAACCTTCTTGTAACTTCTTAAGCCGGTGACGGATTCATATACCGCGACGGGCTTCATCTCCAGGAAACCGGTTTTCGATTTGCGCAATGGTTTTGCCGGCCCAAGGATGTTTTTGGTGAAGAGGCGAATAATGTAAATGAGTCTGTTAATTTGTTCTGCTAATGTCAGCTTCATGAACGAACCCGCCTCATTATTCGCTAAATTAGCGACGTTTGGATAAACCACGTATCGCTTCGAGGACCCTATTTCGATAAGAGTGTTGAGTATCTCACGGTTCTTCGTCTTGGAGACAACCAGTTCGTGCTGTTCCTTCTTATCCATGACGAATGTATAGGATTCACCATCGCAGTTCTTGAATTCGTCGATATTCTTTTGGGCAAAGCTTAGGTAGCGTTCCGTTTCCTTAGGCAAGAAGATTTGACTAACGGGGTATAACATCAAAGTACGGATGTCTTCGTGCTTAAGGATATACGCGCAGCCGTCGATCAGGACTTTTTGGCCAGTCGCGATTCTTCTATTCAGGTCGATCGATACGGTTTCGCCCGCTTTCGAGTTCACTCTTTCCTTAAGATGCTCTACCAGTTCATCACCCTGATAGAGTTCATCCCAAAGAAGCGGGACGTCCACGAGCTGACGCCTAGGCTTCTTTCCCTGGATTTCCGCGATGACGAAATATCGCGCCGCTAAGCCGGAGTAACCGCCGTATAGGCTTGTGTCGGCCATATAGCCTTCGGTGTGAATCGGAACCAACGAATTCTTTTCCTTACCGTATAGGGTCTGGTTATAGAAGGCGGCCTCCACATAAGCCAAACGGTGGGTGCTTAGGAAGTCGTGCCGTTCACAGCAATTCTTAATCACCAAATCCTTTTGTCTTCGGATGCGGAGCAAGTCGAGGAGACGCTTGGCCATGTTGTATGTCTTGTCCCCTTCTTCTGCTTCCTTTTGAGCATTTTTGCCTAGGATATAATCCTTGGAATATTCTTTGTACAGCGTAACGCCGGCGACGATATTTAAATACGCGTCGACCGCATGATGGGTATCGTTGAGTTCGCGGAGTTTCGCGATGCCATATTGTTTCCGAAGCTCGGATGGGAACGTCGCTTTCGAGAAAACGAGTTTCGCTTTGGGATATTTCACCGAGAGGACTTGCTTGATGGCGATGTTGGAAACGTTGACCACATTCAGTTGGGCGTTGACGAAACCGTTAAGCTCGTCCTGGGTCACTTCGTTCGGGCGGATCAGGTTGTTGTATTTCTTGCTGGAAAGCCCTCCATGACGGTAAAGCAGCTTCCAGAGCTTCACGATATCTTCCTGGCAGCGGATTTGCTCCGGTATCGGGTATTGGCCGCCTTTGATGCGCTGGTTATACGTGCGCTCTACGAGCACTTTGTTGTCGAGCGAATCGTCTTTGATCAAGTGCTGCGGAACGATGTGGTCGATGTCGTATTTATCCGAATTGAGCACGTCGAGGATATCGATAGGCTTGCCCGTATAAAGGTCGAGGCCGGCCTGCTTGAAATATAGGTATATCGCCGTGCCTTTCAGTTTTAGTTTGCGGACATCGTCCTGGAACTGTGTTTCCAGACATTCTTTCGCCGCCTTCGCTTGAGCGGCGATTTCCGCGTCTTGTTGGAGCGCGCGTAGGAAGTTATTGAGTTCCTTATAACGATCGTCGCGCATCTTCTTTTCCTTTTCGTCGTGGCGGGTGACTTCAATGGAAATGAATTCGGGTTCCTGTTTGGATAAAGAGACGATTTCATCGACGATGCGTAGTGCCTGCAGGGTTGGCCTTCTGCGATCCGGCGGCAATTCACCGATGATTTGAGCCACGACTTCATCGGGAGTCTTATCGCCGGTGAATTCGCGGTTACGGCGGTCGATTTCTTTGCCAAAGCCGAGCTTCTCATTGAAAAGAATCTGATTGAGCGTCATGACTTGTTCTTCCAGGACGGAGAGAATGGAATGGAACACGCCTAAGTCGTCGCTGACCTTCATGTCGACGAGGAACGCCTTAGATAGACGCCCCCATCCTTTAAAGCGCTTGGAGGAAAGAAGGTTCCGATGGGCCTTGTCCAGTTTCAATATGTTGTCGTTGATATAATCGAAAGCGTCTGCAGGATAATCGGTGTAGAGCGTTAGCGCTTTGATGATTCTTTCCGCGATTTCCTCTTGCTCGTGGCTTAGGCTTTGTACGTTAAAGAACTTCAAAAACAAAGTGTAGGAATCGCTGACGAAAGTATCGGCCTCGTTCAATCCGCTAATGGCGGCCTTGTCCTTTTGGTAAACATCGTAATTGCGTTGCAGGAACTTCTCCATTTGCCCAATCGTTGTGTTCTTGCGTCCAAGGATGTAATGGTAGAGGGCGGCCTTGACGTCTTGGTCGATAAGCTGACCGTTTATGCGCACGCCGTTGAGGCGATTCAGGATGACGTATTTTTGATAGGCGATGGAATCGATAGGCAATACATCGCTTTCGCCAAGGAGGTAGGTGCACGAAGCGGTGAGGCTTTTCATGAACTTCTCGCGGGTTGCTGCCACATCGACCGATTGTTCCATGTTCCATGGCGTGATTGTCTCGTTGTGGAGCCTTATGACATTGGAATACGGGCTTCGGTCATTAAGTGGGCCAAAATAATATGGGACGCGGAAAAGGAATAGTTGCTTAATCTTCTCGGCGCAATCCCCGATGGCAGGAATTCTTCTCGATGCGTTCTCAAGGATTGTGTTTAGCTCCTGTTCATGGAGTTGGTGTGGAATCAGGCTGGTAGAGAGATTGGCGATAGTCAACAACGCTTGGTCACGTTCAATCAAATACCAAATTTCCTTGAAGGTCCGATTGGACGAATACTCCGCAAAGAACGGCTCCAACGTTTTCTTTAAATAGGCGTTGAAAGCATGCGGATCCGTGTTTCTTTCTTCGCTATCGACGCGCACAAAAGCCGCGTAGTTATCTTTGTTTTTCTTGTCCTTGAAGATTTTGAAATAAATCGATTCATCGCCTTGGAGACCATGTTTTTTATCGATTTCTTTCGCGATGGCTTTTAACGCTTGAAGCATTTGCTTATGCTGCTCATAGACCACGACGAAAGCATCGGAAAGGCATTCATTTCCGCGGAGCAAGTCTTTCAGTTGGTTGAAATCGTAGATTTGTTTGGCCGCGAGCAAGACACCGAAATTATCTCCGAGGCGTTCTTCGATTTCCGGAATCTTTTCTTCAAAAGCGTTGTCGAATTTGACGCTGTATTTCTCGTAATCTTCGCCTAGTTTAGCGAAATCGAAGCTTCCGCCTGCAAGCAGCGAAACAAACATATCGACGAAGGGCTTAATTTCTTCTTGCCCTTTGAGGTCAAAGAGGGCGAGCAGTTCTTTCTTTTTGTCCCTCGCGTTTAAGTTGCCGTTTTCTAGGATCGAAATGATTTTTTCTTTGCTAGTTAGCGGAAGGAATTCTTGTTCTTCCGTTTCTTCTTCGAGTTCGCCACGAAGAATCGCGTTAAGACTTTCGTTTAGGTCAACGATGATCTGGTCATCGAACCGGTTGGTCTCAAAGGAGCCGACCTTAAGGAAATTTCCGCGATACTTAATTATGTGATGAAGGGCGAGGTAAACGAGGCGAATATCGTTATAGGCATCGGAATTTGGATTCAGTAACTCCTTCCGTAGATGCCAAATCGTCGGGAATCTCTTGTAGAAAGCAACCTCTTCTTCCCTGTAAGGAAAAATCGTTGTGGAGGGCATGCCCTTCTTGTGTTCTAGGACGAAGCTTGAATTCGCAAGACGGACCAAAAAATCAGGATCTTTTTGTTTTAATGTTTCACCCAGCAATTGGCTCAGCAAGAAGATGCGGTACTTGCGGCGCGCATTGCGGCGACGAGTCGTCCTTTTCATGCGGCGGTCTTGGGCGTTGTTCGCTTTCTCGAAAAGCCGCGCGCCCCAGGCCGTTTTGCCTTTAATGCGTTTTAGTTCGAAGTTTTCGTTCGTCGCGGCCCAGCCGACCGAATCGGTGCCGATGTCCAAGCCAATCAAGAGTTTTTCTTTTTCCATTGCTGAATATCCTCCAAAAAATAAAGCCCCGTTTGAACGAGGCGTTATCGACCCAATGGTCCTGGTCTTGAAGCAAAATGCTTATTTGAACCTGTAGTGTTGTCTTCTACGCAATTATGATGCGATGTCAGATTCAAATTTGCAAGTGTTCTTTTTCGCCTCGGTGGGGCAATTCTTCCTGATAAATTGGGATTAATCGCCCTTTTTTCAAATTATATTACATGTCGTGTACCAAAGTTGGTACCGATGTTCTTATCCATCCTCCCCGCCAACGATCCCGGCTAATGACTCATGTTTTTCAGCAAGCTTCTTCGCCGATTCATATATTTTCTTAACGAGGCTTGCCGGCTCGATGACAGTGACGTGATCGCCATATTGCATGGCCCAATAAAACAGCGCGTTTTCATCGCAGCGGACTTTGGCATAAAGCTCGTCGTTCTCTCGATATATTAGCGCCGTGGAGCCAAACCAATCCTTTATATAGGAAATAGCATATGCCCCATTCAGGGAGAACGTAGCGTCCACCACTTCGCCGCCGAATAAATAGATGTGGTCGTTCATGTATTCGGAAATATCTTTATAGCTCGCGAATTCTGGAAGTGTTGTAGGGTCAATACGTTCCCGGTCTTCCATGATGCCGATATTCCTCATGTAATCGATTCTCCAAGAGATAACCTTGTTAACCCCTCGGCGGAACGCGAGAAGGTAATAGTTCCCAGAGTTATTGACCAAGTAGCACGGAGATGCATGGTAAATATACCCATCGAACCGAGGAACCAAGTTTCCATCGCTATCGTAGGTCATATAGTAATAGGAGATCCATTTTCCTCTTTTTATGGCTTCGGTAATGATTTCGATATTGTAGAAAACTTCCTTATTCTCCGTACGATTGATCTCACCGCTTTTTAGCAGATACGTATAGTTTTTTCTTTCGTATTGGCTTAAGTCGTCGGATAGTCTCGTTGCCAAATCCTGCGCGATTCTTCCAGGGATTGCCTTAGACGAGAAAATGGCGTCGACGAGAAACTTTATTTCACTTTCATCGAACTTTCGTGAAACCAAGGCAAATCCATGCGAATCCCCTTTTTGAATATCGTAATCCAAGTCGCATAGAACACTAATGATTCTGCCAATGGTCTTGCGCTCGATGTCTACACCGTATAGGCGATGAATGTAATTGCAAATTTCCGTTTGAGTAAGAAAGTGTTCTCGGTCCGAGTACTTAGCCAAAACGCGGTATACCAAAATGATATTTGCCCTATTCCCGTCAATCATGTCCTTCATAGTAACCGAAGAACAAAAAATAGCAAACGATTCCGTACCATTTTTGGTACAAGGAAGGTAGTTTGGATTCTTGTTTCGTTTTGGAAAAGGTCGTTTCAGCGAAAACTCGGAAAAAACGGGAGTTTTCGCTGAAACAACAGGAATCCAAACACGCGCCCTACCGTTTTCATTCAAAGCCAAGGATCTAGAAAGAAAACCACAAACGAAGAAAAAGCTGATTTCATGGCACTTTTTTGTCAAATGAGCTTTCCACTCACCGCACAAAAAACAAGAGATAGCGTTTAGACAATTCGGCGTCTATTTTGGTGTCGTTTCAGTGAAAACTCGGAAAAAACAGGAGTTTTCGCTGAAACGATTTAAACCAATAAGGATTTTTTACATATTAAGGTCATGAGAAAAGGGCTTGCGGTTCCCGCTGGTGACGGTGTCGTAAGCCCATGTGACGTTAAAGATGTATCAGGTTATTCTTCTTTGCTGAAGTTTGGGAAGACGAGTTCCGCGCTATAGCGTTCCATTTCCTTGTCGGTCAAGGCGATGGGCTTTGCCTCCTCGCCATAGAAGAAGGCCAAGGATCCCGATAAAGTCCATGTTCCTACGGGCACCATCCCCTCCCCTTCTTTTACTTTAAAGGTGAAGGCGGCGTCGAAGTCGAAGCTATGCCAAGCGGAAGCATCATAATGCAGGCCGATGCTAAAGCGGTCGAGGGTTGCGTTCTCCTCGATTTCGTCCATGACGCTTGAAACGTTGATGGAGGAGGTGACTTCGCCAAGGTCGTAGGCCTCGACGATGCGACGGAAGGAAGACCAGGAGGTCGCGTTGAAGCGGATGGTCTTCTCGGTATCGCTATTTTGGAAGGCAAATTCCTTGGGGGTGGAGGCGTAGATGCGGTCCATCTCCTCGCGCAGCTTCTTCGGAGCGTCCAAAAGGCGCTTACGAATCGGCAGTTCTTCTTCAATATCGGTCTTATTCTCCGCGGTTAGGTCATGATGGCTACGCGATTCAAAGCCAGGAAAATCGGCGTCGATATTGCTCTTGATCACCTCGTTGATGCCGCGGCGCAGCACGCCAGAATCGTACAAATCGAGGTAAAACGTTCCCGTTTGCAAATAGGCATCAATGCATAGAGGAAGCCCGTTTTTCACGATGGCGCCTTCGAAGATCTCCTCGCCCGTAAGGAAGATTTTGGAGCCGTTTTTGGCCCGTGAGGTCTCGCCTTGGAGGGAGAAGGCTAGGTCATCGGCTTTCGTCGCGCCTATCCCGCCTAATCGAAGCTCGAAGGCAGCGGGGTCGACTTTGATGCCATATTCTTTGGTAGGCTCCGTTGCGGAGCGGTTCTCCAGGTGCATCTCGGCCTTGCCATTATCGAGGCGGAGCCCGAAATTATCTTCTTCTAGGCCTTTGTTCGCGGCGGTTTCAAAGGCGTCGAAATATTCTTTCTGCGGCTCGGCCGAAGAAGTGGCCGCCCCACAGGACGTTAGGAGCAAGAAGGACGTCAGGATGAGCAGTTTCCGTTTCATAGTTCGTACATCAAGATGCCGCCGGCAACGCCGACATTGAGCGACTCGATGCCCTCCATCTCTATTTTGGCCACCGCGTCGCAGCAATCAAGGATTTTTTCCTCGATGCCTTTGCCTTCATTCCCAAGGATCAGGGCGAAGGGTCCGCTTGGCTTTGGGGTTTCTTTCAAGGGGGTAGCGTTACGGAGGGCGCTGCCGATGATGATGTAGCCCTCCATTTTCTTATCCTTTATATATTGGAGTGGGTTCGCGACTTCTAGGAGCGAAAGGTGAAAGATCGCTCCTTGGCTCGCCATGATGACTTTGGGGGAATAGAAGTTCGCCGTGCCCGCAAAAGCCACCACTTCGTCATAGCCGAAGGATAAGGCGGAGCGAAGCAACGTGCCGACGTTGCCGGGGTCTTGGACGCGGTCGAGGATGAGCGTCTTCTTGCCAGCGGGGTTCAGCGCGGGCTTTTTCGCAATGCCCACGAGCTTGCTCGGACTAGGCGAATAGGCGATTTTGCGCAATACGTCTTCGGAAACGAGGGTCTCGGGGACGTTTTTATAGCCGACCTCCTCCAAGGTGAAGACCTCAAGAAGCGCCCCTGCCTCATAGGCCATGTCGCATAGATGTTCCCCTTCGACGAGGAAAGCCTCCGCGGAAGGGCTATCCTTCAATCGGCAGATTTCCTTGACGCGCGGGTTGGCGCGGGAGGTGATTCTATCCTTCGAATTGGTCATGGATCAGTTTCTTCCTTAGCTTGTCGTAATCGGGGCAATAACGGTAGACGATATCGTAGAACTTCTTGGAATGGTCGAATTGGTAATGGTGGGCGAGTTCATGGACCACCACCGAGTCGATGATGGAGGGGTGGAAGGCCATGAGGCGGCATTGGAAGGTGA
>JAFSVB010000141.1 GCA_017450325.1 Bacilli bacterium
ACAAATGCTTGTTGCACTTATAGGGGCAACAAGAGTCATTGTTCTGGATGAGCCTTTCCTTCCATAACATAATGCTTAAAGGCAACATTCGCATTTGCGCGTATGTCGGGCCATAACGCTCTTCCCCTATCAAAAACCGAAATTTATAAAAAACCATTCTCCGCGCTCTATCCTTAAAAAACGCGTTATAAACCGCGGAGAACCGCAATAAAATACCTATTCTCCGCGCTTTATCTTTTAATTTCGCGTTATAAACCGCGGAGAATTATTGCCGCATTGATTCGATTCCCCTATAATGGAGCAGGAGGTAAACCATGGTTTTTGTTGGCAGGGAAAAACAATTGGCGGAGCTGCGCGAACGACGCGACACAAAGCGCAATGAATTTATTGCCGTCTATGGAAGAAGGCGGATTGGGAAAACCCTTCTTGTGGAGACGGCTTACCAAGGCGGATTCTATTTTCGCCACGTCGGCATCTCTCCTGAGTGGATAAAAAAGAGGAAACTTTCCCCTTTGCGTACGCAGCTGGACGCCTTTGTGGCCTCCCTGTCTATCGTTGGATGGAAATGCAAGGTCAAACCGAAATCCTGGCTTGAGGCGTTTTCGGAATTGCTTTTGTTTCTACAAAGTGGTCGTGAGACGTCAAGAAAAATCCTTTTCATCGATGAACTTCCTTGGATGGATACGAAGAAATCGGGCTTTCTTCCCGCGTTTGAGTGGTTCATCAACATGACTTTATCCTCGAATCTGAACTTTGTCCTCGTCGTCGCGGGAAGTTCAACCTCCTGGATGATGGATCATATTACCGATACCCACGGTGGGCTTTATGACCGGGTGACGCTCAAAATCCGATTGCTGCCGTTTTCCTTATACGAGACAGAGGCTTTGCTTAGGGAAAACGGGGTGAGTTTGCCTAGGACGGTGGTTACCATGTATTACATGGCGCTTGGCGGCATTCCCTATTACTTGAATTACATTCGGGGTGATGCTAATTTCGCGAAGAACATCGACGCCTTGTTCTTTGCCCCCGATGCTAAGCTCGACGATGAGTTCGCGACGCTATTTTCCTCGATGTTCGACCGTTCGGCCCTTTGCGAGAAGATAGTTCGCGCACTTTTTTCTGCCCCAAGGGGTACGACCCGGACGGAGTTATTAGCGGCGACGGGCGTTAATGACGGCGAGGATTTCTCCAATGCCCTGCGTGGCTTGGAAAAGGGTTCGTTCGTTTTGAGATACTTCCCCTACAAAGGGGACCATCGATTGCCCCTATATAAGCTAATTGACCCCTTTTGCTTATTCTATCTTGCCAACGTTGAACACCGAAGCAACCTCGATTCTCGAATCTTCGAAGACGATTTGCCAACCCAGGAAATCAGCGCATGGAAGGGCCAGGCATTTGAAAACGTCGTTTTCTTCCACCTAAGCCAAATAAAACGTGCCTTGGGGATCGCCGGGGTGAAGACGATGCAATGCTCGTGGACGCCAGAGAATAGAGAAGGCGGGGGAACCCAAATCGATTTGGTCATTGAACGCATGGACGGGGCAATCAACCTATGCGAAATGAAATTCTACGGCAGGAAATTCGCCGTCGATTATGCCTACCATGAGACGCTTCAACGTCGCTTGAAGATCTTCCGCAAGGAGGTGGGGAACGATGTTGAGGTGTTTCAAACCCTAATAACGACCTATGGTCTTTCTCAAGGCGGATACGCGGACGATTTTAAGGATGTCATCGTTCTGGATGAGTTTTTCCTCCCGGAACATAATGCTTAAAGGCAACACTCGCATTTGCTCGGATGTCGGGCCATAACGCTCTTTCCCCTATCGAAAACCGAATTCTATAAAAAACCATTCTCCGCGCCCTATCCTTAAAAAACACGTTATAAGCCGCGGAGAACCGCAATAAAATACATATTCTCCGCGCTTTATCTTTGAATTTCGCATTATAAACCGCGGAGAATTATTTTCATAAGGAAACGTTCGAACCTCAGGGAGCTAAGCGTGTAGAGGGCTTGATGGATTATTTTTTATTGGGGTTTTAGCGTGTTGAGGGGGTTTCAACCTTCGCGCAGGGATTTCGTTTTGACTATCAAAAACATCAAAGTCTGCCATGCGATTAATACGTTCTTGACGCATCGTGTCAGGAACGTTTTCTTGCGCTATCCCCGTGCATACCCGAGCCCTATTTATCCGATGCCGCGTAGGCTTTGCAGAAAAAAACGTTTCAATCCGAAACACTGCGATTACTAGGGTGCCCCAATCCATTAGAATGTGCCTCAATCAATAAGGAGCAAAGAATGAAAGCATCCAAAATCAAGCTCTTCTTCGTGAGAAAAAGGATCGAAGAAGAGGAAACCTTAGATGATCTGAAAATCCGGTCCAAACTCGTCGAAGGGAAGGCTGACAACAAGTTCGACCCGGAAGCGGGCATGATTTCCCACGTCAAAGAGGACGACATCGACTATCAATTTGACGGCGAGGAATGGAAGCCGGTCAACAAGAAGAAATTCGTCATCATCTGGGTGGCGATCGGCGCGGTGGCTGCCCTCGCGGTAAGCCTATCCGTCGCCTTGCCGATCACCCTGTCGTCTCGCCATAGTGGTCGTCCAGCGGATCCCACAACCAGCCAATCCTCGTCCGAACCAGAAGGAAGCGCCACCTCGTCCGAGCC
Organism: Bacilli bacterium; assembly: GCA_017450325.1. Lineage (GTDB taxonomy): Bacteria > Bacillota_I > Bacilli_A > RFN20 > CAG-826 > Alloenteromonas. Next base: position 2,671 of record JAFSVB010000141.1, read on the forward strand.
CTCTAGCGCCACCTCGTCCGAGCCCTCTAGCGCCGCCTCTTCCGATTCCCAAGGAAGCGCCGCCTCTTCTGATTCCCAGAGCAGCGACTCTTCGGCATCGCCGATCTCCTCTGCGCCGAAAACCAAGGCTACGGTCACCTTCGATTCCAAAGGCGGGACGGCCGTCGAACCCGTCACGGTGGATCTCAACGCCAAGTTGGCCGCGCCTATGGATCCCACCAATGGGGACATGTTATTCGGCGGCTGGTATTTGGCCGAACAGCCAAGCGTCGCGGGATATTACGACTTCGATAACGTCGTGACGGACGACTTCACTTTGTACGCCCAATGGGTCCAGCCGCACATCTATGAGCTCGATGAATATTCATCGGATCCCCTCTATAATGTTGCCGAAAATGACGAGTATCACGAACAAAACGTGGTCGTCCCAGGCGTTTATAAAGGCGTGAAAGTCGCGATCGGTGACGACTTCTACACCGGTAATAATTCCGAGATTAAGACGGTGGTGATCGAAGAAGGTCTTGAGGTTTGCGGCCTCAGCGCATTCCGCAATTGCACAGCACTGGAGAGCGTCACTTTCCCCAGCACGATCAAAGAATTTCAGGAAGATTCGTTCAGCTACTATAGCCCGACAAAACTCCACATCCCAGCCAGCGTGGAGTACATCGGCTCATTTGCATTCGGCGAGTGCCCCAACCTTACCGAATTGACGTTCGAAGACTCGAAAAACGGCCTCGTGTTAACGGAAGATAATTTCAGGCTCGGGCAGTTTACGAGCGTTACGTTGCCCGAAGGCTTAACCGAAGTCGGCTATGACTGCTTCACTTATACCAACAACTTGAAGACCGTCTTCTTGCCATCGACTTTAAAAAAGACTCGCAGTGACGTTTTTGGCGACTCCCTCGAAAAAGTTTATTCCAAGGTGAGCAAGGATGACCTCGAATTGGTTGAGGATTACTCCTGCAAGTTGTTCTCCCTCGATTGGTATCTATATGCCGAAGATGGCTTAACCCCAGCGAACCAAAACGGCTATTTCTACTATTACAATGACCAAGGCGAAATCGTCGAAATGACCGTCGACACCAACCCGATCACCATCTCATTCCATCCCGATGGCGGCTCGGAGGTCGCCGCGTTGCATCCGGCTTTCGGAGAAGTCCTCGCCTTGCCTTCGCCCATCAAAGAAGGATATGCGTTCGACGCTTGGTATACTTCGGAAAACCCCGGGTACATGACCTATGTGCGCGAGGGGACCAAAGCGATCAATAGCATGGAACTGTATGCCCATTGGGTCGATGGCAAAATCATCGTTGAGCCAAATGCATATCGCGAAGGCGAATTTGATCTCACCGGCTCTTCGGAAGATATCGTCAACGCCTGCGTCCCGAATGTCTATCATGGAAATCGATTCAACACGATCAAGAGCGGCGCCTTTAAGAATCGCCTGTCTTTGAAGAGCGTCACCTACGAAGGAACAGGAGGCGTAGACGATTGGGTCCCGATCGAAAGCGAAACCTTCTCCGGCTGCGCCAGTTTGGAATACGTCGTCCTGGAAGGAAGACTCCAATTCCTCGGCAAGGACGCCTTCAAAGACTGCACCTCTTTGGCGAAGATCTATGAGAAAGTGCCTTATGGCCTCATTTATATCGACAATGGCAACGAAGCCTTTTTGAACGCGACGCGTTATAAATTCACCGCTAACGGCGCATCTGAAACCGAGACCGGCAACTGGTGGTATTATGACGCTGGCCATAACATCGTCGAAGTGATCAACGCTTAATCGACATCAACAACCCATGGCAGTCCGAAAGGGCTGCCTTTTTGCTCCGATCCGAAAACAGTAAAGCGAAAGCTCGCAGAAGACTATAGCCTGCGAAGGAGGAGCCGTGCCTCCAAAAGAAGACAGCCCCGCCAGGGCGGAGGCCTGCCTTTCGTTATTTACATTCTCCGGACGACTGCCGCCTCAATTTGGAATGAATATGCGGATGAGCGTGCCGCCGTTTTCGCCCGGGGAGATGGTAAGCGTCCCGCCGATAGCGGAAAGGCGCTCGCGGATATTGCTAAGTGCGATATGGGGCTCGCCGTTATCGTCCCTTGAAAAGCCAGGGCCGCTATCGGCTATGGTGACTACGCTGCCCCCTTTTGTCTTTTCGGTTTTCACATAGACGCGCAAAGGCTCTGAAGCATCGACGTCGAGACCGTATTTGACGGCATTCTCCACAAGTGGCTGTAACGTAAGGGGTGGCAGGCGGAACGTTGTATGCGGGGTGTCGAACTTGACATAGAGGCTATCCTCGAACTGAGCCTGCACCACGGCGAGGTAGGCGCGGGTATGTTCAAGCTCCTCCGCGAAAGGGATGGGGTCCTTGCCCGTGATTGCATTGAAGTTTTTGCGCAGGTAGGTGGTGAAGTCCAAGGTGACCTGCTGCGCTTTTTCCGCGTCCTGCTCGCAGAGGTAATAGATGCTCGTCATCGTATTGTAGATGAAGTGGGGCCTCATCTGGAGCACCGCGATGCTCGCGCGCTGATCGGCGATCTCTTGCTGCTGACGGAAGTATTGGCTGACTTGGTCCGATAGGATGATCCCGAACATCGAAAGGGCGCTGATGGATACGGAAATGACGATAAGGAGGAATACTTCCGCAAACGCTTGGATGGCCATCGCGACCAAAAGCGGGAGGAGATAAACGAGGAAAGCGATGAAATAGCGTCTGCCAAGGGGCTTCCGCCTGCGGATGATTTCGAAGAGATTCAAGGCGATCAAGGCGAATAACGGGACGATCAAAACCCAATAGAACGTGCCGCGGATGAATTGGTTGTCCTGCGTGAAATAGTAGATGATATCGGTGAATGGGGTGATGATGAGCAGGATAAGCAACGAAGCGTATAAGGCAAGGGAGAGATAAAACGCGGCGCTTTCCCGAATCCTTTTCCCGCAGCGGAGCAGGATATAGGCGGTCAATAAGGGCATCAGCAGGGGCGGCAAAAGGGTTTCGATGAAGGAAACGATCCTGCCCGCCCAAGCGAAATCCGGCTCCGTGTAGATGGATAAGTCGACGACGTAGGCCGCGATGCTGAGCACCAAAACCGAAAACGAGGACACGAAGAAGCATTTGCTCCGTTTGTCTAGGCCCGGGAGGAAAAATGGGGCGATTAGCCCAAGTAAGGCCAGCAGCAGCAAAGCTCCGCCGACGAAGAAATAGGCGTAGATCATAGGCCTGCGCCCCCGGTCGGGAAGGGGTGGCGGAGCTTTTTCAGTTGGGCCTTGACGTCCTCTAAGGTGATGGGCTTGACCAAGAAGCCGCTTGCTTCCGTTTTCCACGCCTCGACGGAATACTCCGGATAGGCGGTGAGGAAGACCACGTTCATGCGTGGATTCATCCGAAGCAATTCATTGCATAGGTCTATCCCATTGGACAAACCGAGCTCAATGTCCAAAAACGCCAAGACGACGCGGTTTTCTCGCGCGTACTGGATGGCCTCGGACGGTTTGCCGAATCCTATGACCTCGGTATTGGGCAGGGCTTTCTCGACGATGGGCAGGGCGCCGGAAAGGACGATCTTGTTGTCGTCGACGATGATGACGGCGGGGCGGTCCGCCCCTATGGCCGCGCTGCCGAGAAGATCAGCGATATCGATGTCCAGTATCTCCGCGATCTTGGCGATGATCGTCGCGCTGGGCAGCCGCCTGTCCGCCTCCCAGTTCGCCACGCTGGAGCGACTGACGGGCAAAGCGTCCGCGAGCTGTTGCTGGGACAGCCCTTTTTGTTTTCGAACCGCTAGGAGCGTTTTTCCGAATGTGCGTTTCATATCCCCGAAATTATAGTTTTCTTCTGTGTCGCTATGAAACGCTTAGAAAGCGAAAAACGTTTCAATCTGAAACACTGGGAAGAAAAAACGGGAAAACATATATAATTATATGAATAGATAATAAAGGAG
>JAFSVB010000142.1 GCA_017450325.1 Bacilli bacterium
ATCCTTATCGCCGACTGCCTTGCCTTCCTCGTCGGCAACCTCGTCCTCGCCCTTCTGCTGAGGGACTTGGGCGCCGAGGTGCTCTATTGCTTCCTCGCCATAGTCGGAGGGGTCGTCGGGGGATGCATGTTCTTCTCCTCCGGCGCGGTGAGTTCATCCATCGCCTATAAGGAAGACAGCGAGGCGTTCGTATGATCAAGGTCAATTTGGACCGCGTCATGCGGCAGCGGGGCATGGGCCTCGTCGAGCTCGCCGAGAAGGTCGGCATCACCAACGCGAACATGTCCCTGTTGAAGACCGGGAAGGTCAAGGGCATCCGCTTCGAGACGCTGGGCAGGATCTGCGAGATATTGGGCTGCCAGCCCGGCGACATCTTGGAATATAGCCAGGATTGATAATCTTGTAAAAACGCCAATTCTGACGCCTTTTTTCAAAGCGCCCTCTTTCGTCGCGACTTGAGTTTGCATAGAGGGTTGCAGCGTCAGTTGGTAATCGCGACAGAAAGGAACATCAAATGACTGCATTACTATCTTTGGCAGGCGGAAGCGGAGTCAGCTCGCCGAAATATTGGCCGATGAACAAAGGCCTTGTCCAAAATACCCCGGATGTGGAGAAGCGGAAAACGGTAGCGAGGGCGTTCTGCGACTATGCCGAACCCTTCATAACGGTCAAGCCATCATGCTGAGGAAGAAGCCGCTCATCATATTCGCCGCCATCGGCGCCGCATTGTCCGGCGCGCTGATAAGGATGGCCTTCACCGCTTTCGAAGGCACCTCCGCCAACTCGAAGAAGGCGACGTGGGAGTATTTCTGCGCAAGCTTCGGCCCCGACAGCCCCCTACCTTATAGCATTGCCCTTAAGGCGGGAAGCGAGGGAGAGAACCTTGAGGCCAAGGGGACTGATGATGGCGAGGTGCTTGAGACACTAAAGCGCTTAAGCCCACGACTTGCCACAGAGGAAGAAGCCGAGGCGGCGGCTTTAATTCCCGACGATGGGTACGGCCGCGACCTATGGTTCGGCACCTGCGACAGGTCAAACCCCGACGGATACAAGGAACTTACCTTGACCATAAACGATACGAATATCGCGACCGTCGAATGGATCGACGAGCATTACTGGAATTCGCTCTTTAGGAACCGCTATTGGCTCGAAGCGGAGGAAATCGATTGCCTCGTCGACGTCGTCGTAAAGGTGGCGCGCGCCGCCGGGGCGTCCCGGGTTTTCTTACAGCAAGAATAGTCCGTTTTCTTACCAAAAACAGGCTCTACGACAGGGAGGAGAGATAGGACTCGATTTCTTCTCTGCTTTTGAAACGGACAAGCCGTGGCGTGATTCCCGATTCCGTTTGCGCAACAGCTTGTTGCGCGATTTCGTTTTCGCCTAAAACCTCCCCTGACCCAATTTGCGCCACAGCTTGTGGCGTGATTTGAAATGAAGGGAACAATTCAAAGAATTGCCTCATCCTCAGAAGGCTGCGGACCGAGAATCCCTTCGCATCCGGAAGCGATTGCCGAAGATTCCTGGAAAGCGTGTCGTAAAAGCCCTGACCCCATTTCTCCTCGGGTTTCATCATGACGATATCGCGGCCAAGCGACCAATAGAACGACATTATGCATTGGTCACTCCCGTAATTAAACTACTTGTGGGGTTACTTGTGGGGTAAAAACACGATTTCCATCGCGTACCAACGTGTCGTAAACGCAATGAAAATGGTGGCAGAGGATTTTTGTCTACCAAAATAAAAGCGTTTTTTAAGTGAGCGCTGAATAGGGCATGTTTCAAAAAAAGTACGACAGCATCAGACTATTTTCATGCATGGATCGCGATGCGGGTATTGCGCCCTTTTTGAAGGATAAACGATGTCTATTAATCGAGTTCGGTAAGGATGATCTCTGCGCCTTTTAGTGACTGAGGGATGAGGTCAGGGTCGGTTTTAGCCTGCCCTCTTTTGTACTTCTCGATGAACAGATAGGCCGCTGCTTTGAACAGGGTTTTGTTGAGAATGCAAAGGTTCATGTCCTTTTGGTAGATATTGCCGGTCGCGGAAAAATTCGCACCAAAGCAATTCGGGCAAATGCATAAAGCGGGGCATTCCCTACAAGGCGAAGGGTAATCGTCGACACGGACCCAATCCTTGAATTTGATCGCCCTTGCCGCTTTGGACTTCTCTTCCCCTATGGAAAGAGGGGTGAAAAACTGACAGGGATAGCGTTCCCCATCGCTGGAGTAACAGCACATTTCCACTCCCGACCCGCAGGTGCGCACTTGGGCATCGCCCTTAGGCCTAGAAGCGACGCGAGGCAGATTGAATTGGAATATTTGCGCAGGCGCAACATCGGGATGGGCGAGATAATAATCGATGAGAGCCATAAGCTCTCTATATAGCAGATCCTTGAGCTCTTTCTTGCTCCAATCCACATCGCAGGCAAGATTGCAGGAGAAGGGGTACCCCATCTCATGCATGTGGATGATGCCTTTGGCGATATAGGGAAGGGTAAGCGGTGAGATGGTCATCTTCGTCGGTGTATCCGGCCAATTGCGGTGGAAAAAATCCACGTCAATTAGCGGGTAGGAGTTACACCTATTCATATTGTGCATTTCGGGTGTCCCGTCCAGGGAGAGGCAGACGGTGATGATATCTTTATGATCTTCCAACCACTGTTTTATTTCGCCTTTGCAAAGGACGCCGTTGGTGGTGGTGACATAGCGAATGTTCTTGTTCGTGTAGTGTTCCAAACCGTATTCAACGATTTGTTTGAGTAAGGGAAAGTGCAGCAAAGGCTCCCCGCCGAAAAGGTCGACTTGATAGGAGTCGAACCCTTCTTCGGGGAGTTCTTTGTCTAGGATTGCCTTTGCAGTCTCAAAACTCATGGTTTTCCCATCCTTGTTCCCTTCGTAGCAATATACGCAGTTAAGGTTGCAGGATTGGGTTAAAACCAAGGTAATGGTCTTGGTTTTTGTAGGCATCTTTAGTCGAAATTAGAAAGTGAAGCCAGAGCAACCGCCGGAGCAGGATCCTTCGCAATAGTCTTTGCAGGTTCCCTTATTGCATCCGGTGGGTTCTTCTTCGAAAGTAGAAGCAGAAAAATCCATGCCGTCGGTCATTTCGTCGATCATGGTTCTGTCTTCCTCGTTTAAAAAGAACATATGTGTTTCCCCCTTATGTGGGAAGATTGTAGCAAAAAGGTATTTCTTCAATCAAGGGTGGCTCTGATCGTTTTACCCTTTGATTACTGGAAGATTGCAGGTTATTCAACCACCCTGGTGAAAAGACTAACATAATCCTCTTCACGCAGCTCGATATCTTCTTTGGATATTTCGGCAAGAACCATGCGTGCACCACCTGTTCTTGATTTATCGAGTTCAATGGTCGCTTTGAATTGGATGATGCCCTGAAGCAATTCGATGCTTTCAACGTGGAAGTCGTAATAGACGCCATCATCCCACGCGGGAAAACTCGCGAGGATGAGCGCTTGTTTTTCAAAGAAAGATGCATCGTATTCTTGAGGGCCAAACTCCAATCGTTGGGTGCCAAGGATGTCATCGTATTTTTCACGCGTTAGAATCAATCCTGCAGATTTGTAACGTAACGCGGAATTGTCTTCAATGACACGCTCTACAAAGGGAATCGGCTTTGGCGAATTAAAATCGTTGCCGCGGTAGTAATCTAAGTATGGTGGCAAAGCATTTTTAAATGCCTCGTATTCGATGCTTGAATCTTCGGCTAAAGCACGTATCGTGCCAAAGATATCCTTGCCTTCGGTGAAAAAGTCTGGCCATCGCACGGTGAAGGTATTTTCCTTTACTTCGCCAACTTGGGCATAAGACTCTGCTACTTTGCTTAGGGTGACCTTTCCAGCCTCGTCAATAAGATCGCGCCCCATATAGAAAAGCTGTCTTGAGAAAGGGTTGGGAACACGTTCATCAAGCATGCCCCCCTCGCCTTCTTCCGCATTAACGGAAAAATATTCCACACAGTTTTCTCCGGCTGTTCTTGGTATCGTGAGTTCTTCGACGAGCTGCTTCTCACCAGGGTAATAAATAGCAATGACATAGCGACCATCAATCTTGCAGGGGATTTTCTCATCCATAGCGAAGCGCACGCATTTTAGGTCCTGACGGACATCATAATCTATGATGCAGCCACCATACATGCTAATGATTTCGGATTCGATGGTGTGCCACTTTCCTTCTTTTGGAGCAAAAGAGAGTTGGTCGACGCCTTTTTGACTTAGCGTAACCGCAATCTTTTCTTGGCAAAGGCTCGCATCGAATCCATAACGGACTAAGGCCATTTGATCTTGGTTCCGTAACGCCAAGTTCAAGCTTGGTGGCGGAGCGGCATCTTCTTGATTTGAGGAAGTAAGCGCCACCACCATTGAAGTAAGAATTTCCGGGCGCTCCACATAATTGACTTTAGCAGAGGACGCATAAAAGATAAAAATAGGCACAAGAAAGGCAATCAAG
>JAFSVB010000143.1 GCA_017450325.1 Bacilli bacterium
AGACCGGGAGCAACCATATTCAAGAGGGCATAGACCATCTTAACAGGCTTTCGAATCTCATTATGGAACGTAAGGAAAGGGAAAGGAGCGTCGTACTCCGCGAGCCAACCGTCCGCGCGATCCTCACGGACGGCAGCTTTGCCTATCGCAACGAGGACGGAATCATTATCTGTCCGCTCTCCTGCCTCAAGCCTTGATTGGCGCACGACGCCAAATAGACGCGCATACTTCGGCGCACTATCGATTTCCGTGAATCAGTGTCTCACAGGTTCACGATTTCACTCCGCCACCAAAGATTAATCCGATATTTTAGTTGTCCCGAAGTTGTCCAAAAAATTGCAAAATATAAAGAAAATCTCGACTTTGTCGAGGAAATCCGTGAAAAATGGTTCGCGATGCGGGTCTTCTTATAGGCAAGAATAGCCTCTAGTTTCTCGCTGAAAAAGGGTTTTACAACAAAGAAGCCAGGTAGGAATCGACTTCGTCTCTAGTCGTGAAACGGACAAGCCGAATTTCGGGATGTTTCTCCAATGACGTGATGATCAAAGGCTTAGTTTCATGTTCGAACTTCATGACGAAATCGATAAGCTCCTCGCTATCGCCCGCAGTATCGACAAAGGGGAGGTCATCCCTCTTTTTCCCTAACCTTTGTTTGATTCCGCTTAGGCACGCATCAAGAGGCAAATCGAGGAAGAAAACGGTGTCGATGCCGTGCCCCAAGCGATTCTCGAGGGTCGAGATGTAATTCCCATCGAGCAGAAAGGAATCGAGGGCGAACACTTCGCCATATTTGGTCAGAAGCTCCTCTCTGCTTATATGCGTTTTGTCCTCGTTCCAATAAAGATTATCGATGTGGATTCTCGGGATGCCCGTCATTTTAGAGAGTTTTTTAGAAAAATAGGATTTTCCCGATCCGGGACAGCCGATAATGAGGATTCTCTTCCCGATATAGCCAATGGGGTCAAGTTCTATGTCGACGGAGAGCGCTTCGCAAATCCTCGACAAAGCCGAAAGGGTCGGCGACACGGAGAGGCTTTCGTAACGGGCGATGTTGGGCTGCGTCATGCCCGTCCTTTCCGCGAGCTCGACCTGGGTCATGCCAAGTTTCTTCCTCCTGGCGATAAGCCTGGCCATGAATTCCTTTTCGAAGCGGGTCGGGCCGTCATTTCTTGTTGAGTTCATTCTCGATTTCCTCGATGGTCGGCAAATCGCCTTGGAATTTCTCCGGAATCAGGTTGGAGAGCTCGTAGGAAGAGATACCCAGGGGCTGCGAAGACAGCTCCAATGCGTAACGGGCGAGGATCTCATCCTTGTCCTTGCAGATGAGTAGGCCGATCGTCTTCTCGTCGCGGTCGGTTTTAAGAAGATGGTCCACCGCCACGGCATAGGTCCCGACCTGCCCGATGTCGCGGGGCTCGAATTCGTCCACCTTCACCTCGATGACGACGTAAGCGTGTACCTTGGTGTTGTAAAAAAGCAAGTCGATGAATTCCTCTTTGCCCCCGATGTTGATGCGGTATTCGCGGCCCATGTAGGCGAAGCCGGTGCCAAGTTCGACGAGGAAGCGCTGGATGTTGTCGATGAGGGCGTCCTTCAGCTTCTTCTCGCTATACCCTTTCTCCATGGTGAGGAAATTGAAATCGTAGGGATCCTTGGTGATCTGCTGGGCGAGGTCGCTCCCCTCCTCGGGCAGGCTGCGGTCGAAGTTGGTGATGGCCTTTCCCTGGCGGGCGTAGAGATCGGATTGGATGAAGTTGAGCAGCATGGCACGGGACCAGTTGTTCAAGACGGTCTGGTTCACGTAGAAGAGCGCCTTCCTTTGGTCTTTGCCACATTGATTCATGATGAGGCAGATATGGCCCCAGGGAATCGAGACGATTTGCGCCGCAAGCTGTGGCGCGATTCCCGATTCCGTTTGCGCAACGGCTTGCTGCACAAGTTCATTTTCGTCAGAAATGACTTTTTTCCCAATTTGTGCAACAGCTTGTTGCATATTTCCCAGAAAAGGAAAAAGTTCATAAAATTGGCGCATATAGTGGAGATTCCTATAAGAAAACCCCTTCGCATCCGGAAGTGATCGCCGGAGATCCCTGGAAAGAGTTTCATAAAAGCCCTGGCCCCATTTCTCCTCGGGTTTCATCATGGCGATGTCCCGGCCAAGGGACCAATAGAACGAAACGAGCTCGGTGTTGACCTTGACGGCCGCCTTAAGTTGGGACTGGCGGTAGCGTTTCTTCAAAGAGACGATCCATTGCTGATAATCAGTATCCAAAATAGACAATACTTTTTCGTGCATAAGAGTTTTCCTCCATCGATAATAATATACCATAAATGAAATATATTATCAATAACGCCGCAAAGGTGTTTCATAGAAAAACGTCAGCAAATATAAAACACGACCTAAATCGTATTCCCGAAAAATAGGCCCATTATTTGTAGGCCTGGTATAGGCCAACCATTGTACAAAACATTCAATATCTTTCGATACTATCAAGATAATCCAAAAAGAGCGAAGCGCGATGCGGGGATGTCTTCGGCAGTGAAGATGATAGCTGAGAAGTATATTCCGTCATACCACCTTCATCGTGATATCCCCCCCAAATTAAATCTTTATGGCTTGAGGCAACTCAAAGGAATCACAAGAACGCCATCGGGCCTGCGAAACGCTAAGTCACCATCCGTCAGGATTACCTTGCAACTAGGCATCTCCATATGGACGTTCGGGTTCTCTGACCTATGCTTTCGAATCAGCTTTTCCAATTCGTTTAAGTGGGTGGCGCCTTCTTCGATGAACCCATCTCCGCATTTGCATTCGAACAATCCATATCTACCGTCGGGCAGATGAATCACAAAGTCGCACTCTAATTTGAAGCGGTCACGGTAATAACTTAGCGCACCGTCATATTTGTTGGCGTATACGCTTAGGTCCCGACCGCACATCGACTCAAAGAAATAGCCTCTGGTGATGTAGTCCTTAGAAAGCGCGTCGACCCCAAGGTTCAAAGCGGCGCATGCGATGGAGGTCTCGTAAAATTCTTTTTTGGGCAACGAGCGGATCGAGGTTGCGCTGCGGATGTTCGGGTTCCAAGCAGGGACATCGCGCAAAACGAAAAGACGCCTCAACCCGTTTAGGTAAAGGTAAAATGTCGATTCCACAACGGGATTGCCTGACTCGGCCATGTCGGAGATGAGGGTTTCGTTCTTCACCGGAATCGTGATGTTCCTGGCAAGCGATTTGATAAGGGAGAGAGCGGTATTTGGATCCACGTCCACCCCTGTCGCCTCCTTCAGATCGGTGGAGCAAATCGAGCGAAGGGCTTGTTTCCCATATACCAGTGGGTTTTTCTTTTCGTTTAGGACCGCCACCGGCCAACCGCCTCTTACTATCGCCCTAGTAACGCCTTCCCGAGACAATTTTGCCTTCCCCACGATTTCGGTGTGACGATCGAAAAGGGAAATGAATGAAACGTCGCCAGACGATTCCCCCGATTCCCACAAAGACATCGTTTCCATGTCAAGGGTTGAGATCCTCATCGAACCGGTATGCTTGGTGTTTCCCTGCTTTGGGGAATAGGAGCCAGTGAGTATGAAAAGGGAGGTCTTCTCTGGGCTGCGGTCGCAAAAACGACGGACGGCATCCCAGGTTTTGGGGAAAGTCTGCCATTCGTCAATCAAATGGGGACTCTCGCCGAGTAGAAAGGCG
>JAFSVB010000144.1 GCA_017450325.1 Bacilli bacterium
GAAGTCGCGGCGATCATCGAGATGATGAACGGGCCAAAGGAAAAAGCCGCTGCTTAAGAAAAATCTGAAAAATTCGCCGCCTTTTGCGGCGATTTTTCATAGACTGCAGATTCATTAGTCTAGGCTGATGGACAACGAACCCCTCCATTCTATTTATGGCAGAGTAGGGGGGATGCGTCGCGTAAAAATGCTTTGGTTTAGCGGACGCAGGCTCTTATGAGCGCGTAGGCAGCAGCCTTGGCGCTATTGCGGCTGATCCAATCCATGTTTGTTGAAATTCCGCGCTGGCAATACTTTGTTTCATTATTATGCTTCCTTAACGGCTTGCTTTTGCCAAGTCGCGTTCGGTCGTGGGAATGCATTCTGAGCGGAGCAAAATTAGAAGCCTTCTTTCAGATCTGTAGCAACGGTGCCTGTTCCCTTGTGCCGACAGCCTAAATGAAATTGAATAATGGCGAGAATCATGGTTACAGCAAAATGCCATTTTCGAGCTCATGCCCCTCTTATTTTGTATAAATGGAACCGTAAGGCGTTCTCCTTTGCGAGACCTCCTGCTTAGCGAGACGAAGCATCGACTAGAGGCGGTGCCAAAAATAAACGAAGTTCCTTCATCGATATTCCGTGAGCGCATGTGCTATATTATGGCCAGTCTTATGCCAAACCACGTCAAGAAACCAAAGTCCATCACCGAATCTGTCCATGGAGTCTGCGTCGACATTTCCTTTGAAGGAAAAGGCGTCGTGAAGGCCGAGGGAGAAACCTATTTCGTCCCTGGTATTTTTCCTGGCGAAGAAGGGGATATTGCCTTTGATTATTCCCGCGGTGGCGCGAAATTCGGCAAGGTTATTAAGCTCGACAAAGTGTCTCCAAACCGCATTCAGCCTCGTTGCAAGATATGCTCTGCCTGCGGTGGGTGTTGCTTTCAACAATACGACTACCCCGCGCAATTGATCTATAAGACGAACAAAGTTAAAGAACAGTTCCGCAAGATCGCCAAGATGGATGTTGAGCCCCTCCCCTGTATTGGAATGGAGGAACCTTATTTCTACCGCAACAAGATTCAAATGCCTTTTGCGAAGGACAATCGCGGTAACCTCTATTGCGGTTTTTACAAAGAGTCCACCCACGTTATTGTCCCCGTCGACACCTGCTATATTGAGGACGGACGGGCCAAAGCGGTTCTCGATGCCGTGAAGAAACTTGGGAAGAGTTTTCATATCGAGCCCTATCAAGAGGATGAGGGCCGCGGCTTCCTCCGCCATGTCCTTATCCGCACGAGCAAACATAAAGAACAAGTCATGGTGGTTTTGGTCACCTATAAGGACGCATTTCCTTCCCGGAGCAACTTCGTGAAGGCCTTGCTCAAAGAATGCCCCTTTATAACAACGGTTTTGCAAAACGTTAATTCAAGGCATACCAACGTCATCCTTGGCGAGTTTGAGAGGACCCTGTATGGCCCAGGTTATATCGAAGACGTTTTGTGCGGGATTTCATTCAAAATCTCTGCAAAATCCTTCTATCAGGTTAATCCGGTGATGACGGAAAAGTTGTATATGAAAGCGATCGAGGCCGCTCAACTAACAAAAGAAGACGTTGTTTTTGATGCTTATTCCGGCATCGGCACCATCGGCATGGTCGCATCGAGGTACTGCAAGAACGTAATCGCGGTAGAGATTGTTAAAGAGGCCGTTATCGATGCGCGGCGAAACGCAAAACATAACGGCGTTGAGAATATCTCTTTCTATTGCGATGACGCCAGTTCCTTCATGGTGAATATGGCAAACAAGAAAGAACACGTGGATGTTTTGTTTATGGATCCTCCAAGAAAAGGGTCGGACCAGCGATGCTTAGACGCCGTCTGCAAATTGTCTCCTAGCCGGATTGTGTATGTGTCCTGCGATCCGTCTACGTTAGCGAGAGACGTCGCATATTTATCGAAGAAATACCAACTTCGCAGCGTGCAGCCCGTAGATATGTTCCCTCATACGATGCACGTCGAGACTGTTGCAATGTTGCGCTTAAAAGATTCGAAAAAATAGCGGAATTATCGATGTTTTTCAGCCATGCCACCTTTGTTGAGAGGGGTCGTTTTGAGCGCCAAAAGGCCATCCGAGCGACCATCAAAATCCTATGCGTTTTAGACCTCGACGCCGTAGATATGTAAAGAAAATAACGATAAATGCTGGCTTTTCGATGAAAAACGAGGTTCTTATGTTCCCTGGCACGACGACCCCGCTAATTTCTGAACTACGTAGATATATGGGC
>JAFSVB010000145.1 GCA_017450325.1 Bacilli bacterium
CCTGGCGACGACGAAGGGCTTGACGCACCTCTCGGCCAGGTTGTTCGAAAGCTCGAGATAGGGTTCGGAAAGATATGGCAGCAGGTCGTCCCATACCTTCCTGACGTAGTTCAGCGCGCCTTCCAGGGCGCTTCCCTTCTTCGCCTCCGTGCCGAAAACGAGGGCCTTTATGCGGCCAATTATCGGCCTTTCCTCGCGTTCCCTGAGCTCGATGAGGGCCCGTCCGAAGACCTTATCCTCGTGGGCCTTTCCCTCGATCTCGAAGAGCGAGTCCATCTCGGACATTATCGCGAACGCGACGGACTTCGGCCTCGCCTTCTGCGGCATGCCCTTGACGATGTCGGCGAACTTCCTCCTCGCGTGGGCCCAGCACCTCTGCAGCCTCACGTTGGGCCGGCCCTTCCTGAGCCTGTCGTAGCCCGCGTAGTCGTCGCATTCGACCCATCCCTCGAAATCCCCAAGGTAACCGGATTCGGGGTCTATCGCCCTGGTCTCGTTGAATTCGTATACGTGTATCTGCCTCTCGTCGTAGAAGCTCGACGCGTAGACGAACACGTACGATTTTTTCCGCGCGGGATCGGCCCTTTTCGACAGCGTCAGCGTCGTCTCGTCGGCGTGGATGACCTTGGTCGGCGTGGCCAGGAGGTCCGATTTCATCCTTTCGTACACCGGGCCGAGCCTCTCGGCCGTCATGGCCATCCAGTCGGCCATCGTCTGCTTGCTCAGCGGGATCCCGAGGGTGCCGGAGAAATGCCTCTCCAGGTGGTGGAACGGGACGCCCAGCTCGTACTTGTGGTAGGCGAGGTAGGCGGCCAGCGAGGGCGTCAGCGGCGTCCCCGGGAAGGCCTCTTCGGAGGTCGGGTAGTAGACTCTGCCGCTTCTCTTGTTGCAGCCGGGGCATTTGTAGGTCTCCTTCACGAGCTTTATCACCCTCACGTTTATGGGGTCGGCCTCGATCTGGTAGCGCGCCTTCTCGCCGATCTTCACGAGCGCCTTCCCGCATTCCGGGCATTCCAGCGAATCCGGCCTCAGGACGCGCGTCTCCGTGACGTATTTCTCGAAGTCTATGCCCTCGAACTTGCGCCTCCTGGGCCCCTTTGGGGCGTTTTTGGCCTCCTCCGCGATGATCTCCTCGGCCTCGTTGACCACGACCGCGGAGCTTTTCTCCGTCTTGGGAAGGAATTGCCTCGCGTAGGCGATCTTCCTCTTCTCCCTTTCCTGGAGCAATGCCAAAAGGGCCTTCTCCTTCTCGGCGCGTTCCGCGTAGAGCTCGGCGCGGAGCGACTCGTTCTCGGCTTTGAGCCTCTCGATCTCCCTAAGCGCCTCTTCCAGTTCCATTTCGGGGGCATTATACCACGGGAAAACGAACTTTAAAATTACTTTGTAATTTTACCTAGTAGTATTTCGCCCCGATCTGCGGCTTCGGCCGCCTCTCGACGACGTCGAGCCCCTTGAGCAGCCATTCGAGCTGGCGCCGGTCTACCGTCAGCCTCCCGCCTTCGTCCTCCGGCCATTTGAAGTCGCCCGTCGCGATGCGGTTCTGGAGGAGCCAGAAGCCGTGCTCGTCCTCGTAGTAGACCTTGACGCACTTCCTGCTTTTGGAGCAGAAGACGAAGACCGAGTTGAGCATCTCGGCCGGCGAGAAGGAGAAGGCGATGAGCTGCTGGATCTTGTATATCCCCATCTTCATGCTCGTCGGGCCGGAGTACAGGCGTATCTGGTTGATTTTATCGAAGCGGATCACGGCAGGATCCTCCCCAGGATGGCCAGGGCCTGCTCCAGCGACGTGGTTATCTTGATCCCCCTGTGCTCGATGACGACGACGGAATGGTCGAAGCGCGAGAACGCGTTGGATTTGCCCCTGACCTGCCCCTCGGAGAGCATGTGCACGGCCACGTCCTGGGTGGACATGAGCCTCGACGGGTCGGACTCGTCGAAGTCGAGGCGGACGAACTTGCCCTCGAGGTCGCGGAAGGCGTAGGCCCAGTCCCTCAGCGTCGTGAACGGGATGCCGTTCTCCCTCGCGAACCTCGAGATCGATTGGCCGGATGCCCTGAGCTTCTTGACCGTCTCCAGCCTTTCCCGGTCGGTGTAGTGTTTCTTTCCCTTCATGGAAAACTCCCTTCGTTTTCGGACGAGGGGAGTGTAGTCGGCATCGTGCTTTGGCGGCAGGGTGTTATTTGGCGACGTTTACAATCCTGCGGCAGGTACTTCGGAATGATTCATCAAAAACACGATGGCATCGACGATTTTATCGAAAAAAGTCCCTGATGCGATTGTATCAGGAACCTATTAGCAATGTGGTCGGGATGATCGGATTCGAACCGATGGTCTTCTGCTCCCAAAGCAGACGCGATAACCAAGCTTCGCTACATCCCGAAGCCCAACTATTTTCCTCTTAGAGGATAGGCGAAGCAAGGGAAATCAAAGCGACGCCAATAAAGACGGCAGGCACTCCTCGAAGCACACCCCGTAAAGGTGTCCTTCTTTTCCTAAGGTCTTTTTGATGCAGGCCAGGGTGAAGTCCCCTGCTTTCTTCGCCGCTTCAAAGGCGGAGTAACCTTTTAGGTACACGCCGACGAAAGTCGAGGCAAATACGTCACCCGTGCCATGAAAATTAGTCGAAATCCGCTCGTGGAAATAAGTCTGAAATTCCTTCCCGTCATAAACGAGAAGACCAATATTCCCTTCTTCGTCCGACAAGCCTTTCAGCACGATGGTCTTCGCGCCTTTCTCTTTGAGAGAAAAAGCAATGGCCTTCGCTTGTTCCAATGAAGGTTTCTCTAGGTAAGGAATGCCTAGGAGGGCACAGGCCTCGGTAAGGTTTGGCAACAGGATGTCGCTAGAAAAGCATAGGCGGCGCATCGCCTTGACGTAATCGGCGTCAAACCCCGGATAAAGGCACCCATGGTCTCCAAAAGCGGGGTCGACGATGAAGGGCCCCTGCCCAATAAATTCCCTTAAACGCAACGCGATGTCCACTTCGCTTTCGTTACCTAGGTACCCCGTGTACGCGGCGGAGAAGGAAATACCTTCTTTCTTCCAATGCGCAAGGATTCCCTCTAAATCAGAGGATAAGTCACGGAAGGTAAAACCCTGGAAACCCGAGGTATGGGTGGACAAAATTGCCGTAGGCAAAATGGCTGTTTCAACCCCTAAGGCGGAACAAATCGGAAGCGCGACGGTCAGCGAGCACTGGCCATAGCAAGAGACATCTTGCATTGAAACGATCTTCATTTGCCTTCCTCCTCAAATAACGGAGTAGAGAAATAACGATCGCCCCCATCGGGGAAGATCACGACGATGTTTTTCCCAACAGAATCGGCCTCTTTTGCAACATCTATGGCCGCTTTTATGGCGGCTCCGCTTGAAATTCCGACGAGGATCCCTTCTTCTTTGCCTACCAAACGTGCATACGTAAACGCATCTTCGTCCTGGACGGGGACGATTTCATCGATGACGCTTTTGTCTAAAACAGAGGGAACGAAATTCGCCCCGATGCCTTGAATCTTATGCGGCCCTGCCTTCCCGGAAGAAAGCAAAGGCGAGGAAGCGGGTTCAACCCCGATAACGCGCACCTGGTGCTTCGTTTTCAAATAGGAACCTACGCCAGTAATCGTGCCACCCGTGCCAAAACCGGCGACGAAGACATCGACCTTGCCATCCAGGGCTTTTTCGATTTCGGGGCCCGTGCTTTCGAAATGGGCGCGCGCATTCGCCGGATTATCGAATTGGCCTAGGATAATGGCATTAGGGATTTCACCTTGGAGGCGTTTGGCCTCTTCGACCGAGCCGGCCATCCCCTTCTCTTTCGGGGTCAAAACGATTTCGGCCCCATAGGCAGCGATCATCCGACGTCGTTCAATTGACATCGATTCAGGCATGACGATAAGGCAACGATACCTCTTCGCGGCAGCGATGGAGGCAATGCCGATGCCCGTGTTGCCCGAGGTGGGTTCGATGATAGTCGCCCCTTCCTTCAGCAAGCCTTTTTCTTCCGCGTCTTCGATCATCCATTTGGCCGCGCGGTCTTTAACCGAACCGGAGGGATTGAGGCTTTCGATTTTAGCGAAAAGGCGCCCCTTGCAATCGAAGTGCTTTTCTAGATGCTTCAATTCGAGCAACGGGGTGTTACCGATCAGTTGGTCTACGGAAGTGAAAACGTTCATGGCATGCCTTCTTTCGGCGGTTATTTTAGTACATAGCCCATAAAGCGCAACGGGCATGCGCCTGCCCTAAGAATAGTCGTTTTCAAAATGAACTTCATCGCCCTTATCTTTATTATTTCGATTACAATTGTGTGTGAAAAAAACGGAGTCTATCTATGCCAACAATCTTTCAAATCAACCTTCCTAGCGGCGAGGTCCTTCGCGGCCAGCATTGGCCCGTCCAGAACGGCAAGGCCAACTTCACCATGATCACGGGCATGCAGGAATACGCCCTGCGTTACGACCCTCTCGCCCAATACCTGAACAGCAGGGGCATCAACGTCTGGATCCTCGACGCCTTCGGTCAGGGGGTCAACGCGCCGGACGAGGAGGATCTGGAGAAGTGGCCCAAGGACGCGTTCAGGCTCACCGTGGACGCGATCGACATGATGGACCAGATGGCCAGGCAGAACGGGCTGCCCGTCATCCAGGGCGGCCATTCCATGGGCTCCTTCATGACCCAGTCCAGATTGGAACGCTACCCCCACAGCGCGGACAAGACCGTCATCATCGGTTCCAACGGGGGGCAGGCCGGGCTAATGTCCTTCGGCTCCTTCGTCGCCAAGGTCATTACCCATAAGGGCAATTGGGATAAGCCGTCCAAGTTCCTAACTAAATTAGGAGTAGGAGCTTATAACAAGGGGATCAGGAACCCCAGGACCCCCTTGGACTGGCTTTCCTACGACGAGGCCAACGTCGACGCCTATCTGGCGGACCCATACTTAGGACATTTGCCCACGAACGGCTTCTGGAGGGAGTTCCTCCGTGGCATGGCGGGCATCTGGAAGAAAAAGAACCTGAGGGGCATCGCCTCCGACGAGCGCATCTACATCACCGCGGGCGAGGACGATCCGGTCGGTCAGTGCGGCAAAGGGCCTAGATGGCTGTTCGATACCTATAGGAACAAACTGGGCATCAAGAACGTCGAAATGAAGCTCTATCCCCACATGAGGCACGAAATCCATAACGAGGCCGACAAGGAGATGGTCTGGAAGGACCTAGGGGATTGGATATTGAGATAAACTGCGGGCTAATGAAAATGTTTATCGCACATTTTCGTGCAAATTGAGTTTCTCTGCAACGCACGCTTTATGCGGAGCGCATGCGCCTGCCCACGCGCTAGAAAATGCCCCTTAATCGGGGGAAGAACAGCATCAAAAGCATCATGGCGATCTGCGTGATGGCAACCGCGTTGATCACCGTTCCCGCAATGGCTCCGCCCATCATTTTCCGGTTTACCCTTTTGGCGACGCAAATCGCCCCAAAAGAAATCAGGATGCCAAGCCAAAATCCCTTCGCGAAACTATGGTCGGTATAGTAGACAGAAGAAGACGAGCCCGAAGAGGAGGACGATTTGATTTCGTTGCCATAGTAATCGTAGGTCTTGTTCGGCTCCCCATACATGCGGTTACAGCTAGGGCACCTGCCGTTGACCGTGTATCTTCTGCAATAGTTGCACTTTGCCATAACCCGCCTCCCTTCGTCTTAATGATAACGAGGTTCTCCCCTACTTTCGCTACGTCCGGCTACGATGTCGCTTCTAAAGCGTCCTGCCAAAATAGCAAAAAGCGCCGCTTCCGCGACGCTAGTTGTCTATATGGCGCGCCCGAGGGGACTCGAACACCTAACCCTCAGATTCGTAGTCTGATACTCTATCCAATTGAGCTACGGGCGCAATTTCGACCGTCTTTTGTTGACGGCTTATGTAATATAGGCTTCTTCGGCGCTTTGTGCAACCTTTTTTTGCCCTTGAATTCCATGATCGACGATTCCAATAGTTAAGTCCGTTTGAAGCCGCGGAACTGCGATAACCCCGATAATAGGCCCGGATAACGTAAAATGTCCCCTGTTTCCCGACCAAAAGAAACAGAAAGGACATAACTATGTTACCACATTGGAAG
>JAFSVB010000016.1 GCA_017450325.1 Bacilli bacterium
CATCCCCCTTTCGTCGATGAGTATCCCCATCTGCACCAGCGGGGCGTATATCCCCTCCTTGCTCTTTTTGGATCTCCTCAATTCGTCCTCGGCCGATGAGGTGTAATAGAAATCGGTGCAGTCGTAATAATAGATCCTGCTTTCGTAATCCAGGCATTTTTTGATGCGTTTGTACGTATAGGCGTTTATCTCGTCCGCATGCTCGCTTAATACATCCAAAGAGCGATACAGATCGTGAAGTTCGAAATCATTTTTAATAATTAGCCTTTCCAATCTTTCGTATGCATGTTTTTTGCTTCCTGGGTCCAGGGTTTGCATGCATATCAAATTCAAAACGATGTCGCTTAAGGAATATTGATATTTTCTTGAATCTTTACCCTTAAGAGAATCTAAATAATCATCGAGCTTTAGGTCGGAGAACAGCTTCTTTATGTATAGGCATCCCACGTTGAAGGAATGCTGCTCATCCATGGCAATTAGTTTCGTTGTGTCCAGTCGAACGTTGATGACTTCCTTTTCGGATTCCAAACTGGCCTTCACCTCATCCATGTAAGCCTTTACATCCGGGTGTTCCTTGGCCAGTTCGTCGATGTCGCCGAATTCATGGACCTTTCGCTTCCTTACGGTGGAATCCTTGCCCTTGCCTACGCGATAGCTTTCGTAAATATAGCCGTATTTCTTGCCGTTTGGAAATGTCTTAATTATGCTTTGCATAATTAAATTATATCACAGAACTACTATAGAACCACAGTATTTTTAGGATTTTTTCTGAGAATTAAAAAATTAGACCAAAGGTCTAAAAACAAAAATTTCTCAAATTTATTCAGTTATTCTGTAAAACTACCGCCAATAACCGTTAGCGAATCAGAAAGAACTATATCCGGGCTCTCACCAGTGTCGTTTATAGAAGAAGAGGCCGAGCACAGCTCAGAACGGAAAACCCCGGCGAGGCTTCCGTGATTTGTTTTACATTTCAAGACTCGCACGAAGCAGTCTATCTCTTTTTGCTTATGTCCCATTTAAATATGCTTACTTAACCGTCTTTTTCTTGCAAAACGGACACGTATAGCCATTCTTCTTCGTGCGCTCTTTGATTACCGCAGTCCATCTATGGCCTTCAGAACAAACCCAATGTATCCTAGCGTGGCTACCCGCAGTAAACATTTCGGGTTTGAGATTCCCGTTTGCCTCATAATCCCATTCAGACAACAACAAAGTCATGCCTTTTTCCTTGCACCAGGTAACTAGATCGTTTTGCCCGGCCAATACTTTTTTGTAAGTCGGGGAGCAGTAGGGGCATCCATGGTCGTGGGTTCTGCTTTTGATAACGGCTTCCCATTCGTGACCGTTCTCGCATCTCCACCAAACCTTTTTGTGGCTTCCGTACGTAACGCTACCTGGTGAAAGGGGTTTGTTCCATATCATCGAGTTTTTCCTTAAAACATTGTCCCCATAATCGTCTCATGCCAGACAACTCATGTACCACTTATGTACCCGTTCCGGCCTTTTCCTATTTTTGCTGGTTTTGTCCGCTCATCCACCAAAGGAAGAAGAGCGGCTGAAGCTCAACATGCAAAGCGCCATCTTAAACCCCGAATCGAATGATGGGCATAACGATAACCTGAATTTGCCGCTACATAAATTTGATACTTTGAACATGGGCTTAAACTAAACCGAAATCTAAAAAAATACAAAAATGGTTTAGTATGCTGCGCTAGACATTCTTGAAAAAGGGTCGTATATAATTATAATATAAGTATGAAAGATTTACGTTTCGAGTGGGATGAAAGGAAGGCCGAGTCCAATCTGAGCAAGCATGGCGTGAGCTTCGAGGAGGCCAAGACGGTATTCTACGACGATGATGCTTTGGTCATCGCGGACCCGGACAATTCCGAGACCGAGGACCGCTTCGTCATCCTCGGCTTCAGCGCCAACGCGAGGATCCTGGTCGTCTGCCATTGTTTCTGGGATGGCGAAGGCGTCATTCGGATCATCTCGGCCAGGAAAGCCACAAGGAACGAAGCGAGCCATTACGGAAGGTGAGGAAAGGAACATGAGGGAAGAATACGATTTCAGCAAAGGGAAGAAGAACCCCTATGCCAAGCAGCTCAAGAAGCAGGTGACGATTAAGATCTCCGAGGAGGCAATCGCCTATTTCAAGGAGCAGGCGAAGGATACCGGCATACCGTATCAGACGCTCATCAACCTCTATCTGACGGACTGCGCAAGGAGCGGCAAGCGCCTCGCGATATCCTGGGACTAATTTCCGCCAAGCGCATATTTTGGTTTGACCTTGTATCCGCATCGTGCTCCGCTATAACCGAATAAGGGGCTGTAACAAAACCTCAAGCCAACCACTGGCAAAAGGGCGAGGATTACAGCCCCTTACTTCACGCTGCAAAGACAAGCAAACTTTGCTGGGGATTGCCGCTAATTGTCGCTAAAGTGTCGCTAATTGGGGGACAACTCGATCGAAGCCTCACTCAAATCGCTATGCGCGGAAGGCTTCATCGAGAAGCGGGGCGGAGGCCGTTCTACTTTCTACGTCAGGAAAGACTAATCTCCCAAAACAATATCGATATTGGGGAATTATCATTGGAATCGGGAGAATAACCTCGACTTTCCCTTATTATTCCTGCGCAATAAAGGGCAAAACAATGCGGAGGAAGACATGTTCATCCGTTGCGTCCCTAACGAACCCGTCGGAAAGCGAGTCCTCCTTTGCTATGATCTTCATGGCCGTTCCTCCTAATGGGTTTTTAGCGAAGAACATTGTGGAACGGCTTTTCCTTTATGCCACCTACCTTCGTGAAACGCTATCCCGATCGCGAAGCTTGTTTGACGCTCGCCGATGAGCGGCTATTTCTATTACTACGATGACCAAGGCGCAGTTCAGAAAAAGACCGTCAGCTCCAACCTGGTCACCATCTCGTTCAATGTCCATGGCGGCGTGGCAGTCGGTCCCATCCATCCCGCTTTTGAAGAGCCCATCGCCTTGCCGACGCCCACCAGAGACGTATATGAATTCGACGCTTGGTACGCATCGGAAGATGCCTCGGTCCAGCTCTATGTCCCCACTGGCGTCCCCGCAATCAACAGCATGAAACTCAAAAAACAGCGGTTATTGTAAAAAAGAGGCACCGAAACTATTATTTATTAGGAAGTAATAAATATGGATGTGCTCGTTTTGGTCTTGATTTTGCTTGGAGCCGCCAACATGGTGTCCAACATCGTCTTCTACGTCATTTTCTCGTTCCGGATGAAAGACGTCATCTCCGGCGGCGTAAGAAGGGACAACGTCATGGTCATCACCGGCCTCATCCTGATCGTCTTCTTCCTGATCGGCTATCTTTATATCGCGATTTATACCGACGCCAGCATCATCATGGCTTTGGTCTTATTCTTCGGTAGCATCTTCGTCACTTTGGCGATCATGCTTTTGAATCGCTTGGTCAAAACCTCCAAGCAAAGGTCGCTTGAAGTCTCCCAGATCTTGATCAGCGTCATCGACTCGAGGGCCCCAAGCCTCCATGGCCATAGCCTCCACGTCAAGAATCTGATGACCGTCTTCTATAAGCATCTGCCGCGCAGCATCAAAGGCGATTATAACCTGATCAGCTTAGAATACGCGGCCCTTTTCCACGACATCGGCAAATTGGAGATGCCGATCGAGATCTTAAACAAAGAAGGAAACCTCACCGAGGAAGAAGAAGCCATCATGCGCACCCACCCCCAGGTTGGGGTCCGCTTGCTTCGTCCGATCCGCTCCTTCGATTTGATCGCCGACTGGATCTTGTACCATCATGAACGGGTGGATGGCCAAGGCTATTATTATAAATCCGCCGATTCGATCCCCGTCCCGAGCAAGATCATCGCCATCATCGACGCTTATTCCGCCATCACGATGGGCCGCGTCTATAGCGCGCCCAAAACCTATGAAGAGGCGGTGGAGATCATTAAGAGCAACGCCGGCATCAAATACGACGAGGAATTGGTCGACATCTTCCTCTCCATCCCCAAAGAAGAGATCCTCGCCTGCGCGCCCAAATTAGAATGAAGAATAAGGGAATCGTTGATCCAAAATGGAAAAAGCGAAGAACAAACGGATATCCGCCTTTGGGGCGTTAGGCTTATCGATCGGCACGGCTATCGGTTGGGGATCCTTCGTGGTCACCGGTAGCTCTTTCTTAAGCAAAGCCGGCCCGATGGGCAGCATGATCGGCATCATCATCGGCATGCTCATCATGCTGGTTTTGGGCTATAACTACCATTACTTGATGAATAAATACCCTAGTTCCAACGGGGGCATTTATACCTTTGCGAAAAACGCCCTCGGTGGCGACCACGCATTCTTGGTCTCATGGTTTTTGATCATCACCTACGCGGCCATTCTTTGGGCCAACGTAACCTCGATCTCCTTATTCGCCCGTTACCTATTCGGGACCACCTTCCAATTCGGCTTCCATTATTCGGTCGGTGGGTATGACATATGGCTGGGCGAGATTTTGCTTTCTTTGTCCGTCTTCTTGATCTTCGTTGGCCTGAGCTTGCTCAAAAAGAACGTCTCCACCTCGATCCAAGGGGGCTTGGTTTCCTTATTCGTCGGCCTGATCATCGCTGGATTCATCGTCGCCTTCATCATGCATCAAGGCGGGATCGCCACCTATAAGCCCGACTTCGCCCCGACGGGGCAAAACGAATTCTTCCAGATCATCGGCGTGGTCGGGATGATGCCATGGGCCTTCATCGGCTTCGAAAGCATCTCCCATCAATCCAAAGACTTCAAGTTCCGTCACCGCAACGTCTTCCGGATCTTGTTGATCGGCGTCCTCGTCAGCGGGCTCGTCTACATCTTGATCTGCCAGCTTTCGATCTCCGTCTTCCCCGATGAATATTCGAATTGGTACGAATATCTGACCAGCTCGACTTCCTTAAGCGGGCTTGATGGCATCCCCGCCTTCTACGTGATGCATCGTTATTTAGGGACATTCGGTTTGGTGATGTTTGCCATCGCCCTTTTCGCGATCGTCGCGACCAGCTTGATCGGCAATATCCTCGCCGTCACCAACTTGATCCACGCGATGGCTGAGGACGGGGTCTTCCCAAAACCCTTCGCCAAACTAGACAAAAACGGCAATCCGCGCAACGTGGTGATCGCCCTTTCGATCCTCACCATCGGGATGCTATTCTTTGGTCGCGTCTTGATCGGCTGGATCGTCGACATCAACACCTTCTGCGGGATCATCGTCTACACCTACGTCTCGGCGATCGCCTTCAACAAAGCAAGGCGCGATGCCAACCACGGGAAAGAAGGCATGCTGATGGGCGTTGTTGGAATGATCCTCGGCTTTGCTTTTGCGGTTTCGGTCATCGCCAACGACATCGTCAATTCCGATTATCTGGCAAAGGAATCGGTTTTGATCTTCGTCACCTGGGCGCTTCTTGGCTTCCTTTATTACGCCTTCTTGGTAAAAAAAGACGCGAAGAAGATGTTCGGCAATTCGATGGCCGCCTTATTCGGTTTGTTCCTTTTGATCATCTATTCGATCGGCTCTTGGATGCTGAAAGTGGTGGGTGCTTCCGGGGATAGCGGGGAAGCCGTCGCCGCCATCTTGGTGAGCACCGGTATCTTAATCGTCACCCAATTCGCCTTCTTCTTCGTCTTCTCGACCATCAAAAAGCGCGAAGTCGCCGTCCAGGAAAAACTCGTCATCGGCATGGCGACCATGGTCGAAGGAAGGGACAATTCCACCGGCGGCCACATCAAGCGGACGAGCGACGTCGTCTCCTTCCTCGTCGAAGAGATGGTCAAGGAACCTTCCTTGGATCTAAGTCCTACCTTCTATTCGAACATCATCAAAGCCGCGCCAATGCACGACCTTGGCAAAATCACGATCGACGACGCCATTTTGCGTAAGCCAGGCAGATTCACCCCCGAGGAATATGAGGTCATGAAGACTCATGCCCCCGAAGGCGGGAAGATCTTAGACCGCATCCTCAAAGGCGTGACGGACGACGATTTCGAATCTTTGGCGGTCAATGTGGCCAATTACCATCATGAAAGATGGGACGGCAAAGGCTATCCAAAAGGGCTTAAGGGCGATGAAATCCCCTTGGAGGCCCGCATCATGGCGGTGGCAGACGTCTATGACGCCTTGGTGAGCAAAAGGGTCTACAAAGACGAATTCTCCTTCCAGCAGGCCTATTCGATCATCATGGAGAATATGGGCAAGCAATTCGACCCCGGTTTGGAGAAATACTTCGTCAGGGCCAGATCGAGGATCGAGGAATATTATTCCGACAAGTCGAAATCTGCGAAACCATACTTGAAATAGCCTCGGTCAATTCGGCATCGGCTTTTTGCTGCTCTTCCTAAAAAGAAATCGCATCTTCCAAGGAAAAAGAATGATTTCCAAGCGAGTCAGTAGCGGTGGCTTTTCCGATGCTTTTTCATGAAAAACTTCACAACGCGCGCGTCAATCGGTTATAGTATCTCAACTCGGAATCGTCTGATCCGAGGCAAAAAGGAGATTAACGAAATGAAGAAAATCCATACGATCCTCGCCCTCGCATCTGCGTCTTTGCTTGTTGCTTGTAGCGCCTCCATCGGCATGAGCAAAGAAGACGCCAAGAAGAAACTAGAAGAATACTCCGCCCACGCTCAAGAAAAAACCTTCGTCGCGCCCAGGAAGCTTAGCTATTCCAGCCAAGCCGTCATAGAATCCAATGGCGTATCCAGCACCCTCCTCGGGACCTTCGACATCGACCTCGATGCCAAATGCATCTTCTCTTACGCCTCGATGCCGGTCGCCTCGACGGGAGAAGATGGAGCGGAAGGCGAATTGACCGAGTGGACCCCTCATTATTGGCTTTGGACCGTGAAAGAGAACGAAGAACAGAAATATTATTTCGCCTATTCCTCTTCCAAAACCGATTACTCGCAGGCTTATTTCTATGATCTTGACGAAGAGGCCTTCAACAAGCAATTCAAGCAGATGAATGACTATATAAGCGCCGAAGGCTTCGAGAAGGCCTATACCAAGCTCATCAAGGACTTGGACAACATCGCCCTCCCTGGCGAAAAAGCCGATGAATCCAGCGAAGAGGGAAGCCTTAGCGAAGAGGAAACCCTTAGCGAAGAAACCCCGGTCGAAGAGGAACAGTATTCCTATAACCTCAAATCGAGCTCGTTCGACGAAAGCTATCTCACTAGCGGCGAAGGCAACCTCGAAGTGAACGCCACGATGAAGGCCAGCGGCACCTATGCCCCCGCCATTTCCGCGGAAGGCGAAGAGAATGCGCCCATTGCCTTCGATGTCGAGAACACCGTCAAATTCAAAGTCGAGAATTACCTCCCGCTTAGCGAAGAGACCATCTTGAAGAGCTCCCAGAAGATGGGCGAGAAGACGAACGCCCTTTCCGCCCACACCACGATCACCTATTCGTGGGGCAGCTGCAATTTCACCGCGCCCGACCTTTCAAAATTCCCAGCCGAACCCTCCGAAGCAGGCGAATAATAAGATTCTTGGAAAAGACCGGTTCGTGAACTGAACCCATTTAGTTCACAGGTTGAAAAAGCCTCTTAGCGTAAAATAAACGCTAGGAGGCTTTTGCTTTCAGCTGACGCAAGAGGAAGTTATGAGCCTATCGAGGTCGCAATTTGCGATCACGATGCAAACGAAAGGAACCAGGGTCGTTTCCCCTAGGCTTCTGCTTCCGGATTACCGAAGAAGAACGAGATTGCTTAAGGTCACAAATTGCTACCTTTACGGAAAGAACGCGCGATCGTAAATCTCTCCCTTACGTTTTTACCGAGCAGGGGATCATCGCCCTCGCCGGGGTATTGCGCTCCGGCCTAGCGGACAGAATGGCGGTGGAGATTTCCCGCGTCTTCGTCTCGATGCGGCGCTTCATC
>JAFSVB010000146.1 GCA_017450325.1 Bacilli bacterium
GGGGAGGCGGCGTCGCCCACTACGCGGTCTATCACGGCGATCGTATCCTCGGCACCTTCGTCGAAAAGGAGAGGGCGATCGAGTACGCGGATTTCTACGTCACCCGCAACCTCTGCCTAAAGAGGTTCCGTTACGAAGAGAGGAAAGAAGACCCCTATTACCGCGCCTACGATACGGGACATGACTTGACCCAATGGGTCCGAATCAAGCCCATTGGCGAGAAAGGAGAATGAGCATGGACATCAAAAACGGAATCACCCATAGCCATGACGTTAGGGTGAATCAGCAATACGCCGATTGGATCGTGGATGTCAAAAAGCGGTATCGCAACACTCAAATCAAAGCCGCGATCCGAGTCAATTCCGAGCAGCTCTATTTCAATTGGTGCCTAGGGCGCGACTTGGTTTTATTGCGCGCGGAAGAAAGATGGGGGAAAGGCGTCGTAGAACAGGTTTCGCTCGACTTGCGGGCGGAATTCCCTAACGCCACCGGCTTTTCGCCGAGGAATCTTTGGTTCATGAGACAATGGTTCCTTTTTTATTGTTCCGATGCGCATTTCACCAACTTGTCTGCCCAGCTCAAAAGCGGTGAAAGAAAACTGAACCAAGCTGGTTCACAATTGGAAAGGCAAAAACTGAAGCAAGTTGATTCAGAAATTCAATTCCCTCCTTTTTTCGGCTTAGTTCCTTGGATGCACCATGTGCTCATTATTCAAAAATGCGAGACAGTCAATGAAGCCCTTTTCTATATCAAAAAGACAATCGCCGATAGCCTGAGTCGAAGCGAGCTTGAAAGCTGCATCCGCGCCGATCTCTACCATACTGCCGGAGCCGCAGTAACCAATTTCGCGGAAACGCTGCCAGATGCCCAAGGCAAATTAGCCCAAGACCTGTTTAAGGGAAACTATGATTTTGGATTCGTCCAACTAGCCGAAGATCACAATGAATATGCATTAGAAGATGCCTTGGAGAAGCGCATGACGCGGTTCCTTTTGGAACTAGGCCAGGGATGGGCGTTTGTCGGACGGCAAAAGGAACTCATCATCTCGGGCAAATCAAGGCGAATTGATCTCCTCTTCTACCACATCAGGCTACGTTGCTATGTCGTACTCGAACTGAAGGCAAAGCCTTTCGAGCCTGAGTTTGCTGGAAAGCTCAATTTCTACGTCAACGCGATTGACGCTTATCTGCGCGATCCTTCCGACAATCCGACCATCGGCTTACTCGTTTGCAAAGGCATGGACAAAACCGACGTTCACCTATCCTTCCAAGGAATCACGACCCCGATGGGCGTAGCGACAACCGATAACGCCAGAGCTAAGGAAATCGCCGCCCATCTGCCTACGGCGGAAGAACTTCAAACCCAGATCAGCATCGCCGAAAAGGAATACAAAAGAGGTTAAAACCATGCCGCAAGAAATCAAAACCGACTTTATTCAGGAAGTCAAAGAGCTGTTGAACTCAGCCAGAGAAAGAACCAAGGCCGCGATAAATATCGCAATGGTCTATACCTATTACGAAATCGGCAGAAGGATCCTCATGTAGGAAAAAGGGCTGAACAGAGCCGAATATGGAAAAAAGATCCTAAAGCAATTATCTAGCGCACTGACGAAAGAATTTGGCAAAGG
Organism: Bacilli bacterium; assembly: GCA_017450325.1. Classification (GTDB taxonomy): domain Bacteria; phylum Bacillota_I; class Bacilli_A; order RFN20; family CAG-826; genus Alloenteromonas. Next base: position 1,628 of record JAFSVB010000146.1, read on the forward strand.
ATACTCCATTTCTAACCTGAAAACGATTCGCCAGTTTTTCGTCGTATATTCGCAAGATCGAATTGGACAAACAGCGTTTAGCCAATCTCAAAACCTGCCAACGACCCTCGAGGGAAGGCAATTCTATTTGGGATGGGGACATTATGTAAGACTTATGAGGATCTCAAATCTCGAAGAAAGGCATTTCTATGAAATAGAAACATACAAAAACAACTGGAGCGTCAGGGAACTAAACCGCCAATTCGATTCCGCCTTGTATGAACGTTTGGCCTTATCGAAAAACAAAGAAAAAGTCATCGAATTATCAAACAAAGGACAAATCATCGATAAGCCGATGGACGCAATTAAAGATCCTTATGTTTTGGAATTCTTGAACCTAAAAGAAGACAACGCCTATTCCGAAAAAGACCTCGAGACAAAGATCATTAACAAACTCCAGCTATTCCTTTTGGAGCTAGGCAAAGGGTTCACGTTCGTGCAAAGGCAAATGAGGTTGACGCTCGATGACCAGCATTTCTATGCGGATTTGGTCTTGTACAACCGCCTTTTGAGATGCTTCGTCGTGATCGATCTGAAGATTGGGAAAATAAAGCACCAGGACATAGGCCAACTGCAGATGTACGTCAACTACTTTGACCGTCATGTGAAAACGCCGGACGAAAACAAAACTATCGGTATTCTCCTTTGCAAAGAAAAAAGCGATGCCGTCATCGAAATGACGCTTCCAAAAGACAACGATCAGATCTTTGCAAGCAAATATGAAACCGTGTTGCCGTCGAAAGAAGAACTAAAAGCACTAATAGAAGAAAAATAGGCAATCGGCAAGCAACGGCAACAACAAATATGGAACGTACAAGTTCAAAGCAGCACCGCCAAGCAAGGAGGCATAACCATGAAGCGCTACATAGTCGCGGATACCCATTTCGGTCACGCGAACATCATTCAATACGCAAATAGGCCTTTTCGAGACGTTTCGCACATGAATGAGATGCTCATCCGCAATTGGAACGAGACGGTGCAAAGCGATGACCTCGTATATGTCCTCGGCGACTTCACTCTCAGCAGGAGAATCGAAGTCATCGAAAACCTCGTTGGCAGGCTAAACGGGCGCAAGATCCTAGTCATGGGAAATCACGACACGCGGAAACCCCGGGACTATATCGCCTGCGGTTTCGACGTAGCTACGCGCAAACCGATGATGGTCGAACCAGGAATCATCCTCATGCACGAGCCCTTTGAAGATCTGTCCTATGTCTATCCTAGATATATCTATTTCTTTGGGCATGTACACGATAAATGGCATCCAATGGACGATTATTCCAATTGCCGTTGCGTATCCGCCGAAAGGATAGATTATCGCCCGGTTGATTTCGATTCGCTCATAAAAGGAATGAGGAGGAAATGACATGCGACCCTACGAACATTGGACCGAGTCCTATTTGAACGGCAAGCTCTTTGAATCGAATTACGATTTATCCGAACGCCGGTTGGCCACCCCGGAACTACTCGCAAAACTAGAAACTCTTTTCGAACCTCTTAGCCAACTGAAAAACCAATCCACTTCCGCAAAATACGGGGTTGAGCATTACGAATTCTACTTTCGCGTGCCGCGGGGGAGTTTCGAAGAATCCGAATACGGAGAATACGGCGATCTCAGCGAGAAAGAGGAACGCGAATACCGGGAAATCTTCAACCGAAGCTACCGCAAGAAATGGTATTGGCACACATTAACGTTCAGCCGCGACCATTACCGAGGGGACGTCTTCTATGGCATCCTTATCGGGCGAAGAACCTTATTAAGCGCCTCCGATGGAAAGGGGGATGATGCCAAAAGGGACCTCAAGACCATCGCCGAATGTGAATGGATTAAGCCCTTGGGCGGATTGCTCCAAGCACTGATGAAATCCATACAAGAGGGCACATACGAATCGTTCGTTTCAAAAAATCTCGATTACGAGATGCGAAGCGGAGAGATTCTATACAAGGACTATTGGAAACTATACCCGAAAGAAGGGAAGGCCCATTACCGCCGTTACGAAGGCGTCGACATCGGCCTTTTCCGCTCTTATTGGAAAAGCGGGGTGATGTCAGAAAAGAACACGACCCATTTCAAAAGGCTTAACGCCAATCAGTATTGCCGGTATTTCTGCATCGCGGCATCCGCCCTTGGCCTAAATCCTTCGAAAGAAAAAACCCATCAGCAGAACTATAAATGGGCATCCGACGGCAGGACGCTTGGTCTGGATTTGATCGATGGTGAAAGCTATGAGGAATTCGACCGATGGTACGCATCGCAACGCCTTGGGTTCGACCATGCCTTCGAAATCCGATATTGGGAGAATGGCACGCGTATTGATCTCCGCATCGAAAAGGATCGAGATGGCTATTTCCTCTATCTTACGTGCGGACCTGCAAACGAAGCCGGAATAAAGGTTTACCTCGCCTTGGCAAAAGAAGGCGTTTTCACACATATTTTCGAGCCAAAAGACTATTTGTCCTACTTTAATGGAACCAATCTGCGATCCGTCGATTCGGAAGAAAACTATTATGGCCACCCATTTCCCGCCTCCAAAAAAAGAGCGTTCATCGAGGCGGTGAAGTGGGACCCGCTCGAACTGGTTCAATTGAAGAAGGCCTGGCGAAAAAATTAGGAGGTTCATTCATGTCTAGAGATGTTTATTTTAGGCGGGTTTGGAAGCCGGATCCTCCCTTGAACAGCCAGATCAGCGAAGGCGAAGTCGACTATGATACGCCCTATCGTGCGTTCCGTTTGGAGGAAGCCGAGGAATGGATGAAAGACATTTCCCAAGTTGTCTGGATCAAGCGCAGCCACTGCGACATCTTCGAAGCGTGCAAGAAACGCTTTGGAAAAGCCTCGAATCATGCAAGGTGGCTGTTTCATTCAGACGGCTATGAATTTTGCGATGAAAACGGAGTGCCTTTCGGCCGTCTATACCGAAGCGACCTCGAAGAATTCACCTACTACACCGAGGAGGAAGAATATGTCTTCCAATACGAAGACGTCGTCGAGCCGATGACTGATTATGCCGTCCAACTGGAAGGCGTTCAATCGGCCCAGGCGCTATTAGAC
>JAFSVB010000147.1 GCA_017450325.1 Bacilli bacterium
ACATAGAACATCCGATGAATTCTATGGGCTCTTCTATGCCTTGCCTCCGACTCGGCGTCAAACGCCAAAGGCATCCGCGGCACGAAGAAAAAAGTTGCAAATCCTCGCCTCCTGAAACCCTCGTTACAAACGGGGCTTTCGAAAAGCGTTGGCCTTCTGCGGGGAAAAACGTGCCCTGCCCCTATTGCAATCGCGTTTTCTATGCCTATATTATGTCCTCGCAGGTGGGAGACCCACGCTGTATACCCGCAGCCCTGAATTAACGTTTAAGCGCTCTGCAAGTTCGCCAGATGCGGGGGCCACGAAAGTGGCTTTTACTTAAGGAAACCCATGAACCTCTACATCTATTCCGACGAGTCCGGCGTTTTCGACGCCGCCCACAACGAGTATTTCGTCTTCGCGGGCATCATTTGCTTTGGCAAGAAGCAACAAGAGAAAGCCGCGCGCATGTATAGCCATGCCGAAAGGGTGCTAAGGCAAAACGACTACCCCTGTCGTGGCAGCGAGCTAAAAGCATCTTCCATATCCAACAAAGCCAAGAGCAAGCTCTTCCGCAGCCTCAACCCTTTCTATAAGTTCTGCGTCTGCATCGAGGAATCCCATGTCCATCCAGGCGTATACGAGCATAAGAAGCATAAGCAGCGTTATCTTGATTACGCCTATAAGATGGTCCTAAGGAAATGCTTGGAGTCCCTTTCCGAATGGGGCATGGTCCCCTCGCAAGAAGTGCGCAACATCTTCGTCTCCGTCGATGAGCATAGCACCGCGACCGATGGGCGTTATGAGCTACGGGAAGGTTTGCTCAACGAATTCAAAAACGGCACCTTCAACATCACCTATGACGCCTATTTCGAGCCTGTGTTCCCCAACCTTGAGACCGTCACGGTGGACTTCTGCGACTCCAGCAAGGTCTTTCTCATCCGCGCCTCCGATATCATCGCCAACCACTGCTACCACGCGGCGATATCCAGCAAAGGCAGGATTGCTGGCCAGCGGAACATGTTCGTCTATTATCTGCCAAGCAACATCATCGGTTCGCAGGGGCTTGAATACTTCCAAGCCGAGCAAGCATAAGCGTTCTTTCTTCGGAGATGTAAATGTTTTACACTATTGATGTAACGAGATTACACAATGACGAGGTAGCACTTATGATTAAGCGGTTCAGCGTGCGCGGATTCAAAGGATTCCATGGTCTTTGCACGGTCGATTTCTCCAAGACGAGAGACTATGACTTCAACAAGCATCTCCTTAAAAACGGCTTGGTGAATAAGGCGCTTCTATATGGCAAAAACGGCAGTGGTAAATCCAACTTAGGCTTTGCCATGATGGATATCGCCACCCATATGACCGACAACCAACGAAGCCCCGTGAATTATCTTTATTCCTTAAACGGTGATTCCGCTGAAGAGAAGATATATTTCGAATACGTCTTCCAGTTTGGAAGCGACGAAGTAACCTACGAATATGAAAAGGACGGAACGATGGCCTTGCTTTACGAACGGGTCCTCGTCAACAGCCAAAGTGTTTTCTTCTATAACTACGAGAGCAACAAGATGGAGATAGGCCTAAAGGAGATTTCTTCGCTCAACAAACAAGTTCTCTTGAACCGAAACATCGCAAACTCCGCTCTAAAAACCATCTATGGCTATTCCGCTCATCTGCCTAGTCGCTCCCCCGTCAAGCAGATTTACGAATTCGCGAATGGGATGCTTTGGTTCCGGTCCCTCGGGGGATACGAATTCATGGGCACCACCAACGCCATCGACAACGTAGAGCAATATCTTGCATCCAGTCCCAGCATCATCCAATCCTTCGAGACTTTTTTAAGAAGCTGTGGCCTAGAGTATTGCCTGAAAGCTGTGTCGGACGTGAACGGGAAACGGCTTTATGCGGAATTCGCGAACCATTCATATCCCTTTTTCAGCATCGCGTCCACCGGCACAAAATCCCTGTGTCTGTATTTTTATTGGATGGACAAATACAAAGACCGTCTCACGTTTCTCTATCTTGACGAATTCGATGCCTTCTATCACTTCAACCTCGCGCAGGCGATCATGGCGAACGTGAACTCCAACGCTTCGTATCAATCCATTATCACCACCCACAACCCATATTTAGCGGACAACTCCTTTATGCGGCCGGACTGCTATCTGAACATGAAAGATGGCAAAGTCCAGAGCTTTGCCGATTCCACGAATCGCATAATCCGCCAAGGCAATAGCCTCGAGAAAATGGTTCTCGCCGACGATTTATGATTTCCATCAATACCAATCGTAAGAAAGCGCTGGTTTTAGTAGAAGGCCAGACAGAACGAAGGCAGCTTGCAAGACTAGACCAAGGGCTCTATCGTCTTCTAGAACAAGGAGGATACCAAATCACATACTTTGGCACGTCAATCTACGAGCTATATGACCCCCTTATCCGTGAAAGGAAGTTCGATTCTTTGGGGAGTTACCTTCATTATAAGGGGATAGTTCGTTGCCCTGAGGGGATACGGCCTCAAGATCAGTTTTCATTGATTTATCTCATATTTGACCTAGACCCCCTTTATCACCTCTATGACGACGATAAAATTCGCGCTCTTCAGCATTATTTCTCCGACGAAACAGGCCCTGGCCTTCTTTATATCAACTACCCCATGCTGGAGGCTTTGTTCGACGTTGAACGAAACGAAGATGGATTGCTTCACATTCGCGAACGCTGTCCACTTGAAGAATGCAGCAGCGAAAAATATAAGTCCCATGTACGTTCTTTCACCGCGTTCCGAGCCCCTTCGGGACATCCATTCAGCAAGCTTTCCCCCTACTGCTTTGCCAAGCTAGGGATGTTATCCATCGCTCGTTACCGGCAAATCATGAATATTACGGGCGGCCGTTGGTTCTTCTCCGATTTATCCGGCTTGCTTGCGAAGGAATTAGCCGCGAAAAACCAAGGGTACATCTATCCATTAAGTTGTTTCCCGTTTATGGCTTTGGATTTTAACGCGGAATCCACAATATCTTTTTGGCAACAGCAAATAGCAAGCTTTAGACCATAAAAACGGTCCGTGAAAAGGACTAGTCACCGAAATCGTGTCTCCGTCCATCATTGATCTTGGATCATTGTTGCCCATGCGAGCTCCGCATCCGATGGAAGGGAAGGATTTTTAGCCGCTATTTTGGGGAAGTCCCCTCTATTCGCCTCGTCTTGGATAACCTCCCATCCTAATGGCTTGAAGCACGATGAAACGAATCCGACGTCTTATAAACAAATGGCGGAACACTGCATTTCATACTGAAATCCCTGCAAAAGCGGCGCCAAATGGATAACGAAGCACCGATGATGCGCGGAGCCAATGAAGCGCATCATCGTCATACCTTATGCCCGCTTTTTATCCCTTTATATAGACATATAAGAACTTGCCCCAACCTGTGGCATATCTGTGCACATTGCCCCGTATAATACAGACAGTCTGGATGCCTAAAAGATATCCAGACTTACCGCCCGATGCCCTCCATGGTAACCTAGCCTCCGAAAACGGGAGGCTTTTTAGATGAAAAGGCAAAAGGTCACTTACAGCCCGGAGTTCAAGCTCCGCACCGTGATGGAATCGTTCACCAGGAACGGATCCATCAAGGATTTCTGCGAATCGCGGAACATCCCGACGTGCACCTTCTACAAATGGCTGGAGGAATACAACAAGAGGAAGGACGCCGAAAAGGAGGCGGAATCCGCCTCGGTCGACGCCACCGCCGACTTGAAGGGCGCCGTTTCCGAGCTCGACGGCAGCGACCAGTACTTCACCATAAGGTACCGCACCGCCACCCTCACCTTCCACATAAGCCAGCTTGCCGCCGTCATGGAGGAGTTCAGGAGATGATCGACCTGGCGACCGTCGAAAGGGTCAGGGCCTATCCCGGCGCCACCGACATGAGGCTTGGCCAATACGGGCTCCGCAAGCTCGTCATGGAGGACGAGGAGCCGAGGCCCGGCACCCTTTACCTCTTCTGCTCCAAGGATAGGCGCAGGATCAGGATCCTCGAGGTCGGCGACGACTTCGTCTGGCTCCACGAGTGCAGGGCGCGCTTCGGCAGGTTCAAATGGCCCAAACGCAAGGGGGAGCCGATCGAGAGGCCCACGATGCTCCAGATCGCCAAGGGCTGCGTCGCGATCGACCCGCTGCCCAAGCCGAAAGGGAAGACGTCCCTGTTCTGAAGGGGCGGAAACTGCGGAACACAAGAAAGTTTACCTACCAAAGGTAGGTAAAACATGCTATAATCCGGTCGATGGAAGAGACCTTGGAGCAAAGGATAGCGAGGCTTGAGGCCGAGAACGCCGCCCTGAAGAGGGAGAACGAGGGCCTTTCGGCCGCCAACGAGGCGCTTTCCGCGGAGAAGGCGGCGCTTTCCGCGGAGAAGGAAAGGATCTCCGCCGAGAAGGAAGCCGCCATGGCCGAGAAGGAAGCCGCCATGGCCGAGAAGGAAGCCGCCATGGCCGAGAAGGATGCGCTGGAGCGCGACTTCGCCGAGCTCCAGAGGAAATTCGCGGACGCGGTGAGGGAGCTCGAGAGGAAATCCATGCAAGGCAAGAGGCAGGCCTACGAGAGGTTCGTCACCGCCGCCGAGCCGTCCGAGAAGGCGCCGCCGTCGCCGATAAACGAGGCGGAGTCCATATCGGACGCAAAGCCTCGGAAGAAGCGGGGCAGGCCGAGGGGCAGCAGGAACTACGGGGGATGGGACCTCGCCTCGATGGCGAGGGAGACCGTCACCAACGACGTCGCCCCAAAGCTCATCGCCGAGGGCTACGAGCCCGTCAGGATCGGCGAGGACGTCAGCTACCTCATAAGGGTGAGGAAGGACGTCGAGGTCGTGAGGGTCGTCACGCCGAAATACCGCGTGGAGTCGCGCCCTGGGGAGATCTTCCAGGCGCTTTCGCCGTCGAAGTACCCGCATTCCGCCTGCACGCCGAGCCTGGCCGCGGACGTCGTCAACGCCAAATACAACCTCGACGTGCCGATATACCGCTACGCCGGCTACCTCAACTCGCTCGGGATACCGCTCTCGGAGATGGACCTCACCAACTTCGTCAGGAGGACCGATTCCCTGCTCAATCCCCTCTATGAGGCGATCCGCTCGTCCCTCATATCCGGCGGGTCAAACGTCGTCCACGCCGACGAGACGCCGATCGAGGTGCTCGACTACCTGAGGCGGGAAGGCGACGAGAGGAGGAAGAACGGCTACGTGTTCGCCTACGTCTCATCCTTCTACGAGAACCCGATCTACCTATACGACTTCTCGCAGACCCGCGAGACGGGAAAAACCGCGCAGATCCTGGGCGGATTCAAGGGATTCCTCGTCGTCGACGGCTACGGCGGCTACGACCAGTTCGCCTCCAAGGGGATCAGGATCCAAAGGTGCTACGCGCACATAAGGCGAAAGTTCTACGACATATGGAAGGTGCTCTCGCCGGAGGAGAAGAAAGCGAGCAAGGCCGGCGAGATGGTCCGGAGGATCGACCGCCTCTTCCGAGAGGAAAGGAAGATGGCGGACGCCAAGCTCACCCCGGCCCAGATACTGCAGAGGCGCAAATCCGAGGAATACATGGGCATCGTCAACGCGATCTACTCCTTCCTCCACGAGATCGTGCCCGAGCCCGGAGCGCCGATAGAGGACGCCGTCAAGTACTTCCTCGGATGCGAGGAGGAGAGCAAGACGTTCCTCCTCGACGGCCACGTGCCCATTTCAAACAACAAGGCCGAAAGGTCGGTGAAGCCGTTCGCGATCATGCGGCGGAACGTTTTGTTCTGCAAGACCGAGTCCGGCGCCGAGATCGCTGCGAGGCTCTTCACCATCGTCCAGACCGCGAAGGCAAACGGCCTGATACCAGAAAAGTACATCGAATGGTGCATCGAGAGCTCCGACCGTCCGGCCGACGAGCTGCTTCCTTGGTCAAAGCACGTTCCGGATGGCGCGAAGGCGCTGAAGGGAAAACTATAATCATTTATAGAGAATCGGCCGAAAACAATATAGAGAACTATAAATAACTATAAATCAGATATAGAAAACTGGCTCAAATGGGCCAGTTTTCTATATCTAAGTGATGACCTGGATATCTTTTAGGCATACCATCTTTGGTTGTCACCATTCAATATAAGGTTAATGGTTCAGGTACAATGACAAACAATGCCGTTTCCATTACTCCATATGCGAATGGTTCGTATGGATCCGCCACGACCGTTGCTGGTTTTTCCTCAACTTCAAAAACGA
>JAFSVB010000148.1 GCA_017450325.1 Bacilli bacterium
CGACTATGTCCGCTGGTATGAGGTGAAGATGCGCAAGTCCAATTACGGCCGCTCCTTCCGCCTCCACAACGTCCGCTATGTCTATATGGCCATCAGCGGTAAGCACTTGAAGGTCTACCTCGCCCTTGATCCCGCGAAGTACGAGAACAGCACCATCCCCGTTAAGAAGGTTGAATCCCAGAAATACGCGGATGTGCCTTGTCTCTTCAAGGTGCGCAGCGACCTCTCCTATCGTCGCGCCAAGCAGCTCATCGATGACGCGATGGCTACCGGCGGCATCGCCAAGCCTGAAGGCCCCGCGCCGAAAGAGCACGGCAGCAAATAACGCCCAACCGAAAGACTCGTTGAGAAATCGCCTCTCGGGTCTTTTCCTTTTCGCGTTTTACCCTGTTTTCTCTTATAGAGAATGATACAATACTGCCGAATGTGGCCCAGCTCATCCGCTGGGGCAGACAAGGAGTCGACCATGAGCAAGAAATTCTACATTACCACCCCGATCTATTACCCCTCCGCATCGCCGCACCTCGGCCATGCATACTGCACGACTTTGTGCGACGTCATCGCCCGCGCCAAGAGGATGCGGGGCTACGAGACTTACTTCCTTACTGGCCTTGATGAGCACGGTGAGAAGATTCAGAAGAACGCCGCTGCGAAAGGCGTTACCCCACAGGCATTCGTCGACGAAGTCGCGACGCGTTTCCACGCCCTTTGGGACGCGATGAAGATTTCCAATGACGGATTTATCCGTACCACGGAACCGCGTCATGAGAAGACCGTTCAAAAGATCTTCTCCACGATGCTTGCTAAGGGCGACATCTATCTTTCCACTTATACGGGATGGTATTGCGTCCACGAGGAGTCCTATTGGACGGCGACCCAGGTTGGCGATGAGCATCTTTGCCCCGAATGCGGCAGGCCCTGCGAGCAGAAAGATGAAGAGGCGTATTTCTATCGTTGCCAACAATATGTGGACGATTTGCTTGGATTTTATGATTCCAACCCCTTATTTATCACTCCGGAATCCCGTAAAAACGAGATGGTTAATACCTTCATCAAACCGGGCTTGATGGATCTCTGCGTCTCCCGCACGTCCTTCTCCTGGGGCATCCAGGTTGTCGAGAATCCCTCTCACGTCGTCTATGTCTGGCTCGACGCGCTTACCAACTACATCACCGCACTTGGCTATCTTCAGGAAGACGATTCCCTCTTCCAAAAGTTTTGGATGGACGAAAACTGCGAAATCGTCCACGTCATCGGCGCGGACATCAACCGTTTCCACACCATCTATTGGCCGATGTTCTTACAATCTCTCGGCCTAAGGAAGCCTAACCGCGTCTTCGTCCATGGCTTGCTGATGATGAAGGACGGTAAGATGAGCAAATCCAAAGGCAATGCCATCAGCGCATACCCCCTCATCGAACGCTATGGCGTCGACGCCGTCCGTTATTACATGGTCAGCGAGGTCCCCTTCGGACAAAACGGAACCTTCACCCCAGAACAGTTCGTCATGAGAATCAACCAGGACCTCGTTAACAACTTCGGCAATCTTCTCAACCGCACCGTCTCGATGATGGCGAAATATTTTGGCGGAATCGTCCCTGCTTACGCGGCTGCGAATGACGGGCTTGACGAAGAAATCGACGCCCTGATCCGCTCCACCAAGGTCGCCTATGAGGCGCTAAACGATGACCTTCAAGTCACCCAGGCCTATGAAAAGGTCATGGAACTTGTCTCCCGCGCGAACAAATACATCGAGGAGAAGGCCCCGTGGGCCCTTGCGAAAGACTCCGCGAAGAAAGAGGAACTCGAGGGCGTTATGGCGCGCTTAGCCCACGTCGTCTACGCTTCCGCGTTGATGCTTTCTCCGATCCTCGTCGAAAAGTGCAATGAGGTCTACGCCTCCCTCGGCGTGGAAGAGCCTTCCTACGAGGACATCGCGAAGCTTGGTGTCCTAAGTGGCAAGCAGACCAAGAAGGGCGACATCCTCTTCCCAAGGCTCGATACCGAGCAGGAAGTCGCGGCGATCATCGAGATGATGAACGGACCTAAGGAAAAAGCCGCTGCTTAAGAAAAATCTGAAAAATTCGCCGCGTTTTGCGGCGTTTTTTCACAAACTGCATATTCATTAGTCTAGGCTGATGGACAACGAACCCCTCCATACTCTCCATGGCAGAGTAGGGGGGATGCGTCGCGTAAAAATGCTTTGGTTTAGCGGACGCAGGCTCTAATGAGCGCTTAGGCAGCAGCCTTGGCGCTATTGCGGCTGATCTAATCCGCGTTAGTTGAACCTCCGCGCTGGCATTTGCTTTGCTTCATTATTGCGCTTCCTTGACGGCTTGCTTTTGCTGAATCACGTTTGGTCGTGGAAACGCATTCTAAGCGGAGCGGAAATTAGAAGCCTTCTTTCAGACCTGTGGCAACGGTGCCTGTTCCCTTGTGCCGGCAGCCTAAATGAAATTGAATAACGGCGAGAATCATTGTTGCATCAAAATGCCATTTTCGAGCTCACGCCCCTCTTATTTTGTATAAATGGAAACGTAAGGCGTTCTCCTTGGCGAGGCCTCCTGCTTGGCTAGACGAAGCCTCGACTAGAGGCGGCACCAAAAATAAACGAAGTTCCTTCATCGATATTCCGCGAGCGCATGTGCTATATTATGGCCAGTCTTATGCCAAGCCACGTCAAGAAACCAAAGTCCATCACCGAATCTGTCCATGGAGTCTGCGTCGACATTTCCTTTGAAGGAAAAGGCGTCGTGAAGGCCGAGGGAGAAACCTATTTCGTCCCTGGTATTTTTCCTGGCGAA
>JAFSVB010000149.1 GCA_017450325.1 Bacilli bacterium
GCCAAGGTAGCCCTTTTCATGGAGATGGCGATGAGGAAGCGCGCGCTCATGCGCTACAGGGACGTGATGGGGAAGAAAACTGCCGATGTATTCGGATAGTTGACCCTACGCCGTGCAAATTCCGACTTTTTTATTTATTTCTTCTTCGCGGCTTTCTTGCGCCGATTGATTTCGTTTTGCACGAGTTTCTCTAGAATGTGGAGGTCCTCGTCCGTCAGCTTCATGGACGTATCCACGAGGCCGCCGACATTGGTCATCTTCTTCATCACGAAATCGGGGATAGAAGAATATTGGGCGAGTTCCTTCTTAGACACCGTGACCCTCTTAGGCTTGGCAGGATCAACGGGCTTCATCGGCTCCGCGATATATTCCTGTAAAGCAGGAGTCATGTCGCGGGTGTTGATGGAGGGATCCATGCGGATCATCGGCTCGAAATAGGAAAGCATGTCGCCGAGGACGTCCGGATAGAGTCCAACGATACGCGAAAGTGCTTCGAGGCTAACGAATTTCTTCTTGCTGCGCTTAAGCGCGCCAAGGACGCGCTTTACGTCCACTTTTGTCGGCTTTCCCATGTAATTTATTATCTAATTCACCGATTAAATAGTAAACCGAAAACAGGTATTGATCTTTGGATCAGCTCGCGTGCACCGCGAGGTAGTTCACATAGCAAGCGGCAGTGATGTTCGTGATCTCAATCTTGATAATGCCCGATGTGGCAGGTTCAACCGCAGTCCCGATTAATAACGGTGTCTTAGAGTCTACATATCCGAGTTTTGTCGTGGCCAAGGCCCCTCCATTCAGCGAGAACGTCACATCGTAGGACTTCCCAGAGGACGCGGCGCCTGAAAGATAAATCGCTTCGACATTGGACGCGCCGTTAAAGGCAAAGGGTTCGACCGTCTCAAAGATGATCTTCTTCACAGGATTATTCGCATTGGCGCCGAACTTCGCACCCTTCGCATCATTGCCTGCGACTTCGCCTTCTTGCCACCACACCTTCCAATCAACGCCGCCAAAATCGTGGATGTTATCGGTTCCAGCACCGCTATAGTCCTTGGAGAAGTCACCATCCCCGGTCTTGCCCGTGACCTTGTGTTTCCATGTGGCAGAGTCGATGGGATCGGTTGCGACATTGACCTCATACGTTATGGAATTGAGTGGGGTTTTGACGGTGATTTTTTGAATTCCGCCTTCTTGGAACGCCTCCCCATCTACGGCTCCTTCTACATCAAAGTCGGTGAAAGGCTCTTCGACGAAAGAATGGCTCACGCCGACGACATGGATGTCCTCTTTGTGGAATACGGCACCCTCATCGTAGTTTCGTTTTGCTTCTTCAATCGCGTAATAACGGACGGACTCCTCCGCGATATCCAAGGCTTCATAAGAAGAGATATAGTCCTTAAGCTGGCCTGGTTCGCCCTTCTTGGAACCATAGACGCACTCGACAAGGCCTGGGAAGTCCACGAAGGGATTGCGGTTGCCCTGGGCGACGTTATTCGCGGGGTCACTATGTAGTTCCGGAACATAGGAGTAGACCGATTCGTTATGACGGTATTCCAATAAATCGACGGGGAGAGTGGCCCATTCAAGAAGCGCGGACAGGTTTCCAATCGCGAATTTGCAGTCATTCCCCGCGACGAAATCGACGGGATCCTCCACCACTTTTAAGGCTTTCATAGTGATTTGGTTCTTCTCGTCGTAGGTGTCTTTGCTATACATCGTCGCCATGTAGAAGATTGCACGGGCAAGGCGACCTTTATCCTTATCGCCCGGCTCGAAGGTTTTTTCATCATAGGAATAACCATCGTAGCCGTTATTCGACGTGCGGTCGGTATATCCAAACGCGGATTTGTCCGCGATACCATAATTTTTATTTCCGCGCGATGTATTGCCGTTGGTGCTCGATGCGAAAAGATTATGGAAATCCGTCGCTCTCCCCAAACAATTGACCGCGCTTCCCGTAAGAGATCCCGTCATTAAGGATGCGCAGAAAGCGTGCTCTCGTTGCCATTTTGTCTGCGTCCCGCTTTTTAAGATGGGCTCTGCGGAATAAATCCCGTCCACGAAAGCATAATCATAGAGGTCCTGATCCGCGGCGATGTTCGATGCCCAGTTCGTCTTGCTGCCCGCATAGGTGATGGGCCGATAGTCCCCGCCAGAGATAATATTGTGAAGCTGATTCTTTAAATCCTCGCCATCCTCCCAAGAAACCAAGGAAGCATAGTAGCCATCATAAAGCGTTGCAGGGTCGATGACAGACGAAGAAGATTCCTCGATGTTAGAAGTAGAAACGGTTGAAGAAATTGCCTCTTCCGACGAAAGCTCGCTTTGGCTGGAAGGGGGTTTAAGCGGCTCCGAAGATACTTCCGGGCTAACCGAAGACTCGACGCTTGCAGTAGAAGCTCCCCCGCAAGGAAGAAGTCCAAATAGGAGAAAAGGCAAGATCCAAGGCGACTTCGGTTTCATCAAATACAATTATCCTCATTCCGGTAGAGAACTCACAAGGGACAACCGCGCGTTAAAAATGCCCAATGACGAGGAAAAACGCTTACATGGACGATTTCTCTTAACAAGAGGGCGCGACCGTCCCTACAATTCTTAAAAGGCAGGTAGCAAACATGAAAGAGCTAGTGATGAGCCAAGAAGAAATCCTCGACGCCTGCAAGCGCATCGGGTCTGAACTAACAAAGCGACTTTCCAAGGAAGAAAAGTTGCCTCTATTCATCTGCGTGATGCGCGGGGCCCTCAACTTCATGGCGGACTTGCAGAAATTCGTCGACCTAGACATTCTCGTCGACTATGTGCAGGTCTCTTCCTATGAAGGCACTTCCTCCACGGGGAAAATCCACTTTGCCCGTGACGTCTCCATCGATGTCAAGGACCGCGTCGTTGTCTTGGTGGAGGACGTCGTCGATACTGGCGTCACCATGAAGTTCCTCAAGAAGCACTTCGTCGATATGGGCCCGAAGGAAGTCCTCGTCGTCTCCTTGTTTGACAAGCGCGCGGAACGCGTTGTCGAAGTCGAGGCAGACTACGTTGGTAAGACTTTGACGGAGCCGAAATTCCTTCTCGGTTATGGCCTTGACTACAATGACATCGGCCGGAACGTCCCCTATGTCTATATCCCGACTGAGGAAGAAATCGCTGCCTTTGATAAGAAACGCGCGAAATAAAAACCATTAAATCTCTTCGCAAAAACCCATTAAATATAAAAAATGCGCGATTGCAAATCTGCAAAACGCGCATTTTTGTTTCTTACTTATTGGTGGTACCGAAGATACGGTCGCCGGCATCGCCTAAGCCAGGGCAGATGTAGGCGTTTTCGTTGAGTTGGCGGTCAAGGGCGCCGATATAAAGAGGGATATCGGGGTTGGCCTCATGGAACGCCTTGACGCCTTCAGGAGCAGCGATGATGCAGACGAACTTGATCTTCTTCGCGCCGTACTTGCGGAGCGTCTTGACCGCGTCGATCGCGCTGCCGCCGGTCGCGAGCATCGGATCGAGGAGGACGACTTCCTTCTCGGCGAGGTTGGACGGGAGCTTGCAATAATATGGATGCGGCTCATGGGTCACTTCGTCGCGGTAGAGACCGATGTGGCCGACGGCCGCAGTCGGGAGGAGCTCATTGAAGCCATCGACCATGCCCATGCCAGCGCGAAGGATCGGCACGAAGCAGTATTTCTTGCCCGGGACGATGGGTTGAGTGGTCTTTTCGATGGGGGTCTCGATCTCGATCATCTTCGTCGTCGCGTCCTGCAAGGCGACATAGCCTTCGAGCATTGCGATTTCCTTAACGATCTTGCGGAATTCGGCGGTTGGGGTGTTCTTGTCGCGCAGCAAGGTGATTTTGTGCGTGATCAGAGGGTGGTTGATGCAGATGATGTTCTCGTCCATGTTTTCTCTCCTTTGCATTGGCTTTGCAAGCACATAAAAAAAGAGGCTCAGATAACTAAGCCCGATTGGTTGAGAAAGAGTAAGCCAGGATGTTTGCAGCGAGTCGGATGTGTTTCAGACGAGCCTTCATCGCGGTTACCTCTCTGAAGCACAACAATAAACCCTAATCGGCTTTTTGTGAACTGCATTTCAGCATTTTCCGCCTTTATATACCTTGAAAGGCTTTACAATATCCGCGCATGGACAAAAGCGACGCATACCATCAGCAGATGGTCCACTCCAACATCGCCAAGCTCATCCTGCGTCTAGGCATCCCCACTACGGTCTCGATGTTGATTACCAACATCTACAACATGGTCGATACCTACTTCGTCGGAACCCTTGGCGTCTCCCAACAAGGCGCGACGGGCGTCCTTTTCACGCTTCAAGCAATTTTGCAGGCTTTCGCTTTTATGCTGGGACATGGCTCGGGGACGCATCTTGCCAAGCATCTGGCGATAAAGCAAGAACGAGCCGCTTCCCGTTACATTTCCACCGCGTTCTTCATGGGCTTTGGCATCGGGCTGATCCTCTTGACGTTTGGGTTAATCTTCTTAGAGCCATTTATGGTCGCCCTTGGGTCGAGCCCCACCATTCTCCCCTACGCGAAGGACTACGGCTTTTGGGTGTTGCTCTCCGCGCCGTTTTTTATCACCTCGCTCATCTTGAATAATGCCCTCCGTTACCAAGGAAAGGCTTTCTTCGCGATGATTGGCATCGCCGTGGGAGCGGGTTTGAATGTGTTTGGCGACTATCTTTTCATCCAGGTGATGGAATTAAGCGTCTTTGGCGCAGGCATGTCCACCGCCATCAGCCAATTCGTCAGCTTTGTCATCCTGCTGCTTTTCTATCTTAAAAACGCCCAGGCGCGACTCTCCGTCAAGGAAGTGACCTTCGACGTAACGCTTCATGGACATATCGTTGTCGCTGGCCTTCCTTCCTTGCTCCGCCAGGGGCTTGCGTCTATTTCCGGTGGCATCCTCAATAACGTCACCAAGCCTTTTGGCGATGCAGCCGTCGCGGCGATATCGGAGGTCAACCGCTACAGCAATTTCGTCATGTGCGTCGGCATGGGCATCGGGCAAGGGCTGCAACCCGTCGCCGCCTATAACTACACGGTTAAGGAATATGACCGCCTAAGGAAAGGCGCTTTGTTCACGTTGCTTTTCTCAACCGCAGTCGTCGCCGTGCTTTCCATAGTCACGCTGATCATCCCAAGCCAAATCGTCTGGGCGTTTAATAAGGACGCCGAAGTCATCAGTCTTGGCACGCCTGCGCTTCGCTATGCAGCCATCAGCCTTTTCTTCAGCCCGATCGCCGTAATCTCAAGCATGCTCTTCCAAAGCGTGCGCAAGTCCGCCATCGCTTCTATTCTTTCAGCCCTGCGCAGCGGCCTCGCCTTTATCCCGACGATTTTCCTGCTCGTATATGGCATGAACCTAGGCTTTCAGGGCGTCGCATTATCTCAACCCGTAGCCGACGTCCTTACCGCTATAGCGACGATGCCTTTCCTGATTGTTTCATTATTAAGCTGAAAAACGCAGAGAAAGAAAAATGCGCAGATCAAGAATAATCCGCGCAAATCCCCCGCTATTTTTTAGAATTCGTAATCTAC
>JAFSVB010000150.1 GCA_017450325.1 Bacilli bacterium
ATGAGCAATTTTAACAAGCTCATCGACAGGTTCGATAGGCTTTTCCTTTACCATCTGGGCAAGATAGTCCGACCGTTCGGGAAGCCGGTAAGGAAGTTCTACACGGACATCGTCTACGGCATCCTTAAAGGGCAGAGCATCATCCTGAGCGACGTCGCCCATTCGCTCAACGAGCGGACGCTCCCCAAGAAGACCATCGAGAGGCTGTCGAGGTTCCTCGACCGCGACCATGACCTGGCCTTCCGCGAAAGGCTGCTCGCCTTCGCCATCTCGCTCATGCCGAAGGACGGCCTGAAGGTGTTCTCGGTGGACGACACCGACGTCGTCAAGATCTACGGCAAGCGCTTCGAGGCGATGGGGAAGGTGAGGGACGCGTCGTCGCCGAAGGGCTCGATTGAGAACGGCTACCGCGTCAGCTGCGTCACGGCGCTGACCGCGGCCGCGAAGCACCCCATGCCCGTGTTCGACGTGTTCCATTCGGAGACCCAGCCCGGCTTCAAGTCCGTCAACAAGCACACGTTCGACGGCCTCGAGTTCATATGCTCGCACCTGAAGGAACGCGAAGGCGTCTTCGTCTTCGACCGGGGCTACGACGACTACAAGGTCATAAATTTCGTCAGGAACCATCGGCAGTTCTTCGTGATCAGGATGACGAAGAATAGGAAGATCGCGGTCAAGGGAAGGAAGGTGGGCCTGATCGACGAGGGCAAGCGCAAGAAGGGCAAGATCGTCATACCCGTGGTTTACAAGGGGAAGAGATACTCGGCGAAGGTGTCGCACCTGAAGGTCAGGCTGCTCGACGGCAGATCCTACTTCGCGGTCTACTGCTACCTCGGCGACGGCAGCGAGCCGATGACTTTGCTCACGAACCGCGAGATAAGGTCCAAGGAGGACGTGATCGCGGTGGTGATGAACTACGCGTCCAGATGGAAGATCGAGGAGCAGTTCCGGTTCAAGAAGAACGGCTTTAACTTCGAGGATTTCAGGGTCAGGTCGCTCAACAGGATAAACAACCTGGCGATGTGCCTGGACACCGCGGTGACGCTCATGTCGGCGCTCATCGAGGGCAACTCCGAGCTTTACCAATACCTCGTCTCGGTGTCGAAGCACCTAAAGGGGGACCGCGCTTACATCAAGTTCTACCAGCTGCTGTCCGGCATAAAGACGCTCTTGGGCCACAAAGAAATGGGAATACGGAGCAAGGAGAAGATCGAGCACAGGCCAAAGCAGGTGCAGTTGACGCTGTTCTAATTAATTAGAACAACCTTAGGGGATGGGGCCAATAACACTGGGTTAACGCGGTGGAAAAATCGCCATGAAAGACCAATTTCCGAACGTAAAATGGGGAAACTCAAACTTTTGCTACTTTATTGTGATTTCGTTTTTGTAGCCACTGTAATAAATGAACTCTATTCGATTATCCTGATGAACCACAGCTTTTTCCAGTAAAAGCGACCACCGCTTTATCTGGAATTCATCAATTGGTATTTCGTTATGTTCCAGTGCCTTTATATGCATTCTTACTCTTCAGGCATAACTGGATTGGTCATTATGTAAATAAAACCGCAATCTTCAACAACGCTCATATCTTAAAACGGTCTAGCATCTTTTAATTCTCCTGTGCAGAAAAGCTTCACCTTTAATGGTGAGTAGTTGCTCTCCTAATGGTGAGTAGTTGTTTAGGCTTGTATTATTTTTAAGCAAAAAGTGGCCATTATGGACCACTATCGCTTTCATCTATTTTCAAAAAAGTTCGATTATATCTAAAGAAAAAGGACTGACACTATTGTATCAATCCTATGTGCTTAACTTGGTGACCTGTACGGGATTCGAACCCATGAATGTATCCTTGAAAGGGATATGAGTTAAGCCACTTCTCCAACAGGCCAAATGGCGCTCAGCATAGGATTCGAACCTACAACCGATCGGTTAACAGCCGATTGCTCTACCGTTGAGCTAGCTGAGCACATGCCTTTTCAGGCACGGACAATCATAAGCGTCTCAAAAGCGCTTTGCAATCTTTTCTCGACTAGATTTCAAAAAAAGTTGATTAAGCGTTCAATTTCGCTTCGACGGCAACGAATAAATCGTGGACGGATTTGAAGGAAGAGAGTTCCTCCGTTTCGAAAGAAACACCAAAACGGTCCTCCAAATCCAAGCACATCTCAACGACGTCCAGGGAGTCTAACCCTAGATCGCGCAGCGACTTTGATTCATCGACGTTCTTAACGCCAAGACGATCCGCGAACATTTCGCGGAATTGTTCCATTTTGGTTTGTGACATTCTTCTTACCTCGGCGACTATTATAAGAATATTGTGTGGAATGCAAAAGCCCGAAGATTGACTTCGGGCCCTGAGTTGAAGCGTTTGACGCGCCCGTCAACGGGACGAGACGACGAACGAAGTCTCTTGGTCGACGCGGTCGCCGATGTTCTTCGTTGATTGGGAGAACATCCCGTACATCGCGGCAGCCACCGCGCTGAACAAGACCAAGACGAGCAGCATGCCCAGCAATTGTCCTTTGATCTCAGACATCTTTTTCCTCCTTTCTAAACGGTGTAGTAACCGATGACCGCGCTTCGGCGTACCGTCACGTGCATGGTACCCTTTCGCATGATGAAGGGCGTGTAGTCCTTCGAAAGTTTATACGTGATGGTCTCGCCGATGCGGAACGCGGTTCGGCCACCGGTTTCTACGGTATACGTAGCTCCATACGAACGGACTAAATTCCCTAATTCCGTCGTAATTCTCGCTTCTTTTTGGATTCGATAGGAAAAGACGAGCGATAAGGAATGGAGCGAATTCTGGATGATGGAGACATTCAATAGATCCCCAAAAAGCAACAGAATTGACATCAAAAACGTAATCGAGAGAAGCAAGCCAAGCTTATAGGACATCCATCATTCCTCCCATGATATCCATGATGGAAAGCGTCAAGGCGAGCATGGCGATTCCAGACCCCGCCAAAGGCAAGAAGGAAAGCGTATCCAACCGTGAAAGGCGTTTGGCCGAATCCAAGGCATGACGCGTATCCGAGAGCCGGCCGAACAACTTTTGGAATTGACGGATGTAGACCCCTCCTTCGCCTTCGTCTACCATCTGATAGACCGAAAGCATCACTTCCTTAACGGATATATCTTCGAAACCTTCCGCGAAGCGCACGTAAGGGCTGACGCTTTTGTCCTCGTCAATGCCTTGCAGCAAGATGCGTAGACGCTTAGCGAACTCTTCGCTGCAGTACTCCGTCACCGCTTCTAGGGCATTGTAGACCGTGAAGCCATCCGTGATGAAAATGCCGAAGAACGTAAAGACATTTACGAACTCGCGTCCTAGTTCTTCTAGGCGCTTCTTTTTCATCGCCCCGTATCGTGTGACGAAATAAAAGGTGAAGCCAACTAACCCGAGAACGGGAAAAAGAAGCAAGAAGCTCGCTCCGCGGAAAAGGAACATCGCCATCCCTAGCCCGACGAACACCATGACGCAGGCGAAATAGAATAGCAATTCGTTTCGAGGCTTCAGCCCAAGCTCTTTCATGAGGGAAAACATCTTCTTCACGCTTTTTTCCTCCTAGCGGCGAAAAAAGGCATTTTGGCCCCAGTATGGGCATAGATATAGACCACAATTGAAAGAACGCAGAATAGATAGAAGAACAAAAGTGACCCGACGTAAGCGATGGAGTGCTGCATGCTTTCGAAGAACGAAGAGAGTCCAAAGCGAATGAAGACGACGATCACCAGCGCCATCACCCATAAAAAGAGAAAGCTAACGAGTTTTCTAGCCGCCTGCTTTTCATAGCTTTGCTCCGTCTCTTCAAGTCTGCTCGCCTCCGCGGTCAGCTCGCTGGATAGCTTTAAGACATCGCCTCCGCGATCGAGGTATAGGCGTAAGATGGACAAAAACATCCTATAGAGGTCCGACTGGAAATAATTCACGAGATAATCGACTTTCTCACGCGCTTCCATCTGCGAAAGCGTCTCGTCGAGCGCATGAAATTCTTTCCCCATAGAGTGCGTCCCAACTTCAAAGGCCTTCTCCATGGACATACAGACGGACAAAGTAACGAGAAAACCATGGATGAATAAATAGCATTCATGCCGCAACCGGCATTTGGCGGAATATCCCCTCACCGCAGGCAAGACGAAAAGCAAGCCTGCGAGGAACGCCATTGCCCCAACCCCTAACGCAAAATACCACAGTCCGATGGAAAGGAAGCTCGCGACAGCGAATAAGAGGCTGATCAGAACGAGGACAATATATTCTTTCTTCATGGTTTCTCCGGTTTTGTTTCGTCATAAAGGATATCGACGCACCTCTTCTCTTCGTTGACTCTCCCTAATGCCGAGATGCGGCGATACACGCGGTTATTCTGAAAGCTCTTCTTCACATAGGCGAGAAGGCCAAAATGGTGGTAGATGTCGCCAAGTAGATCCTCGTATACCAGATTGCGGTCCCCGGATTGGGCCATGCGCGCCATGCGGTAAGGGATGGCTTGAATATCGCGGGCGTGCAGGGTCGTGATAATCGGGTGGCCAGACATGACGGCGTTCAGCGTAGAGAGCATTTCCCCGCCGCGAGCCTCCGCGACGACTAGATAATCGGGGTTGTTCCGCAACGCGTTTCGGATCAAGGCTGGGAACGTCGCATCCGGGAAGCGCTCGTCGACCATCCAGGAAGTCAAGTCGAGGAGACCATCGCCGCGGCAGCGTTCTAGTTCTCCGACGTTATCGATGACGATGACGCGCGTGGACATAGGCAAGTTCATTAATAGGAACTTCTGTAGTTCCGTCTTCCCTGCTCCAGTCTCCCCGGCGATTACAACGCTTTCGCCATGGGAAATCGCCTGAAGCAGCATTTTTTTGCTATCCCCCGGAAAGAAGGAATCATCGTCGGAAACCGCCGACCCGTCATGACCGATTCTTAAAGAAAAGGAGAAGGTTTTGCGCTCAAAAACGCGGGTAATCGATTGAAAAGTCGCGTTGAGTCTATACCGCGAAAACGACACATCGAGGATGGGGTTCATATAGGAAAACTGCCGTTCGCACATATTGGCGATCTGTCTTAGAAACGCGCCGACATCCTCATTGCTTATAGCGATTCCCGAACGTCTTCTTCCTTGTTTGCAGTCCTCGTAGAAGAGGCACTCGCCGTTAAACGATACGTCGGTTAAGCCTGGCCTTTTCAGCAAGGGGGATAGGAAGGATTCCTCCACGAAAGAAGTTACTTTCTCAATGTTGTTCATAGTTCTGTTCTCCTGATGCTAAAGTGCGCGGTGCGCGTAATATTGGTTAAATAATCAATCTTAGCCGTAAAAGTGATGACGACGCCGCTTCCATAAACTCGATCTCCAAACGTATCTTCTTTTGTTCGGGCGAAGGCGGAATACTCACGACAATAGGGCTTCAAGGCCATCTCGAAGTATTCGCCGAGTAGGTAACGAAGCCTTGGCAAATAGAATTGTGGAATCGATGCATAGGAGCCGTTCATTCCAGCCACGACCACCGCTTCCTCAACGACGCCTTTGTATAGGCCGAGGTAGCATTCCTCAATGCCATGCCGACAATAGGAATAGTGGAATCCGGCACAGAGGCAGAGCAATGCCAAGGCAGATAGGAACATGTAGACCACGGCTATTCTCCGATAACGCAGTATTGTGCTTGGTCGCAGGGACCGAATAGTTTCTTGGCGGAATAGACGCTATGGGACCAGATGACCTCATCGCCATAGGCTCCTATGTTTTCAAGGACGACTTGGAATCGGTAGAAGGCCGCATCATGGCCTTCTCGCAATGGTAAGTAGAGATCCCTTGAGCGGAAATAAGGCTCTTCTCCACGCACTTTATCCAGCGCTTTGTAATCGATACGTGAATAGGTTTTGGTGTCGCGTAAAATGAATGAATATCGATGCAGCCCACCTCCAAGTTCCGCCACCGTAACGCTTAATGGAACGGAGCGGAACGCCCCTTCATCGCTACCTATGGCGGAGAAATCGTCTTTGTTTGTGATGATGCGTAGGGTTCCAGAAGGATCCTGACGCGGTGGATCGATCGGGTTGTAGTAATCGAGATGCATCGATTGAAGAGGGAACAACCGTGACGGTAGCGCAGCGTTCGTCAGGGTTCCAAGCGTCTCGTAGGCATCGTTATCGATAAAGCGTCTATTCTTATCGATATTGGGGTCGTAATAATAGATTCTCTTTCCCGTCTCCCAGACCTCATCCTTGGAGATGGCGAATTGGTTCTCGTCTTTTTCGGGGACGATCGTCTCATAGACGCTTAGATAGACATTGGAAAGGTCTACGCCCGGGGAAAAAGGGACTTTGGATAAGCCAAACTGCACTTGAACCGCTTTCCCCGTCTTCCAGAAAAAAGACGAGATGGTCGCTTCGATTAGGTAATAGTCGCCTTTCTTCACGCTGTCTTTGACCTTGCCTTGACCGCTTCCTGAAGCGTGGGGCGCGGTGGCGATCCAATACCACCATGCGCCTTCGAACCGTTCGGATAAGGCCTTGATACGCATAACCGCTTGGCGCCCGCCCGTCCCAGGCCCGAACGACCAGTAATAGGGGTTCGGGCTGGGGCTTGCGGACACGCAGGCAAGAGTCGCAGGAAGGGTGAGGGCGATTCGTTTCGCCTTCTCCCCCATGCTTATAGCTTCCGCAGTTCTTCGAGCACGGCTAAACGGATACGGTACATGTCTCTGTTGCTAAGGCAAAAGACTTGGTACTGCTCCGGATAGGTCATGTCTCCGCTGATGAATTCCCAAGAGAAGATGCACGCGAGTGCCTCTGGGAGCCGATGATACAAATCGAGCAGTTTTTTAATGTTTTTGACTGCCGGGTTCGTTTCAGGGTTGCGGGCGAATCTCAGGTCAACGTCTTCGATTCGTGTTTGATAGCTTAGGCCGATGGATACGATGTCCCTTCGGTATTGTTGTCGGATTTGTAGGATAAATGTTTTGATTTGTTCGAACTCTTCCCGTGAAGTAGAGGGAGTTCTTAGAGCGATATACGCTTCCATGGTGCTCTCCTTTCGTATCTCCTCACTTCACATATAGTCGCGAAAGTCAAAAGTATCGAAAACTTTTTTCAATTTCTTGCAAATAGTCTTACCATATTCCCATGATTCTACTTGTTGGTGCTTCCGCATCCGGGAAAACGGAGATCGCTCGTTTCCTCTCCTACCGCTATGGCATGAAGAAGGCCGTGACCCACACGACGCGCCCCATTCGTCCAAGTGAGACCCCGGACGTGGATTATCATTTCGTTTCCAAAGAAGAGTTCCTTCGGCTCAAAAAGCAAGATGCCTTCGTGGAGACGACGGAATATAACGGCAACTACTATGGGTGCTCCAAGGCGGAGTGCGCCGATGATAAGTGCATCATCCTAGACCCCTCGGGGGTACATTCCTTCCGCGCGCTTAACGACGCCAATATCATCGTCTTCTACCTGCGGGCGAGCGAAGATTTGCGTATGCGCAGAATGCTCGGACGCGGCGATGGCGAGGAAATGGCAACGAAACGTATCGAAAATGATCGAAAAGCCTTTACGGACGAGCTTTTGCCTCTGGTCGATTATGTGATCGACTGCGAGACGGGAAGCATCGAGTCCCTTGGGCAAGAGGTATATTCGCTTTACACGAGTCGGATGAGGCGCTAATCCGCAATTTTGCGGCGGGGATGGTAATAAACGAGAGCTTCCTCTGTTATGTACGGCGTCACGCGATCGACGACGATATCGACTTTTCCGATCGTCACGATGTCGCCTTCGCGCGCAAAGCGCCCAAGGCGATCGTTTAGCCAACCGGACAGCGTCTCAACGTCATCCTCGAGTTCTTCCTCGTCTATGTGGAAATAGTCAAAGAAGTCCTCGATATGCATGGAACCTTTTACACGGAAAACATTGCGTTTCTCCGTTCTTTCAACTTCTTCGCGAACAGGCTCTGACTCGTCGAACATCTCGCCCACTATTTCTTCAAGAATATCTTCCATTGTGAGGATTCCATCGTTTCCCCCATATTCATCTTTTACTAAAACAATGTGATGATGGGACTGTTTCATGGCTTTCAAAATCAAGGAAATTTCCATCGTTCTGGGCACAGAAAGAATTGGGATTAACCAATCCGATAATTCAACCTTTTCTTTGCGTAGAAGTGCCCTTTGTACCTCCTTGAGGGGCAAGTACCCTAACACATTGTCCAGGTTTTTCGAGTAGGCAATAATTCTAGAATGCCGGAAGCGTCCCGTCATGACGAGTCGAACGAGATTATCCGATGCTTCAAAGCCTTCTATCTTTACGCGAGGAGTCATAATTTCGTAGGCACATATATCTTTGAATTCAATGGCGGAGGCGAGCATCTCGCTCTGTCCTTCGTCGATGATTCCCTCTTCTTCGATGGTGTCGACCATCGCCTGAAGTTCTTCGTTGCTCGGCAGTGCCCCGCCCGTATCAACGCGCTTAAAGAGTGGTTTTGTCATCGCCCGCGTAACGTAACGGACGGTAATGGCAATCGGCAAGAATACGAAGTGAATCACCTTGATTGGCTTCGCGAAAGCCATGGATAGGCGATAGCTATAGGACTTGCCGATGACTTTGGGGAGAATCTCTCCAAAGATTAAGATGAATAAAAGCAGGAAGAGCTCGGCAAGCATCGCCGCAGCTTCCGGATTCGAGCGGAACAAAGGCAAATCAAGACGCGTCATCGCCGCGAGCAACGAGGAGGCGAGGATGTTGACGAGGTTGTTCCCAAACAAGATCGCGATAATTGTCTTGTCATAGTCCTTTGCAAGTTCCGCGGCAAGAAGCGCGGACTTAGTTCCCTTCTTTTCCAACCGTTTTACCGGCGCGACGGAGTAGGTCATATCCGCGCAAGAAAAGAACGCGGATAAAATGAGCAGGATCCCGATGATGCATATATATAGGATCAACATCGCGCGCGGGCTCATGAGGCTTTCCTCCTGCGCCTAGACGTCTCATTGATCGTTCCGACGAGTTCCTCAAGGACGTCCTCCATCGTCACCATGCCAAGGACTTTTCCTTGGCTACGGACAATAGCGATTTGAGTATGGTTTTTCTTAAACCCATCCAAAAGGTCATCCAAAGTGACACGCGGCGTCACGAAATAAGGCTTCTGAACAAACTCAATATAGTTAACAGCAGGGTTCTGGAAATAAGCGTTCAAATAATTCTTGATTACCAAAATGCCCGCGATTTTGTGAGGATTTTTATAGTAAAGCGGCAAACGGGAGTACTTGCAGTCCTTCAGATAATTGAGCAGTTTTTCCGTTGTCAATCCATCGAGGTCGAGCAAGGACATCTTCTCCATCGGCGTAAGGATTTCCTTGACGGAAGTATCCGCGAAATCCAAGGCGTTCTGAATGATTTCGGATTCGTTTTCTTCGAAGACGCCCTTCTCCTCCGCGTCATCGATGATGGACTTCAGCTCTTCTTCGGTTAAGGCGATGTCGGGTTCTGCCCGGAATACTTTGTGAAAAAGCCAGGAGACGCCCTGAAAGATAATGGTTACCGGGTAGAACAAAATAATAACGCCCATCAAGGGATAGCAGTTGATTCGGGCTATGGTGTTCGGCATGGTCTTGCCAATGAGTTTTGGCAAGGTGTCACCAAAAAGGAAGAGGACCATCGCCATGACGATGGAAGCAATCAAGGATACCCATGCATCTGGAATGATGCCTGAGAAGATCGTAAAGAACAAAAATGTCGAGATGGTCGACAACAAAATGGAAACGACATTGTTTCCCGTCAAAGTAGTTATCAGCGTGGTTTCAAAGCGCTCGCTTAAATGGAGAATTAGTTTCGCGGACTTTTTGCCATTATCCGCTTCCGCCATGAACTTGTAGCGGTTGAGGCACGCAAAGGCAGTCTCGGAGGCGTTGAAGAACGCGCTGAGCATCACAAGAATGATCAGCAGCGGAATACTAAGCCATATCGGAATACTGTCCAAGTGCACCTCCCGCGATAATGTTCGCGGGAAAGAGTATAGCAAGAAAAAATGCACATTAAAAGCGCGCGGAATAGGAAAGGCGACCCCGATGGTCGGGGTCGCCTTAGAATCGAAGAGTTTTATTCGTCGTCGTCCTCATCGTCTTTGCTGGCGATGGGTTTGACATTCTTGAGCTCTTCAGCCCAATCGTGCTTCTCGATCTTGCCTTGTTCGTAGCCGTTCTTTTCCATGACGTCGGCGATGAGTTGCTTCGCGCGGCGGAGGGAGAGTTCGGACTTAACTTTGAAGACAAGCGGGATGTCGCGGTAGATGGCCTTCGCGCTCGCATCTTGGACCGGGAGGGTGCTGTTGGCATAATCCTTGGGGTCGAGAGCGAAGTAGAGTTTGAGACCCTTTCCAGCAATCGTGATCTTGACGAAGGTCACGGTGTGGGCACGGAAGGTATCGCCGGTATTGGAGATGCGGGATTTCACATCGCCATAGGAGAGGATTTCAGACTTCAACTCGTTGTAGTTTTGCTTGAGATCGTCGTCAGCGGCGGCCATCCTCTCCGGGAAAGGGATCCGGATAATCTTCTGCGCAGGATCGGGTTCAGCCGGAGCGGGTTCGCTTGCGACGACAACCGGGGCAGGTGCTTCTTCCTTCACGGGCTCGGGTTCAGCTTCAGCCTTCTTTACGATGATGTTGACGACTGGGGCTGGAGCGGGCTCCGGTGCGGGGGCGGGCTCCTCTTTCGGAGCGAGGTCCTTAAGTTCTTCGCGGAGAACTTCGCGGATTACTTCGCGGAGGTCCTGTTCAGGTTCTTCTTTTTGCTCAGGCTCGGCTTTGGCGAGTTCTTCAGCGACGATGGCGCGGATGTCCTCGGCGGTGACGGCGGGAGCCTTTTCTTCTTCAGCGGCCTTGCGGGCGGCTTCTTCTTCAGCGGCCTTGCGGGCGGCTTCCTCTTCTTCAGCCTTACGGGCGGCTTCTTCTTCAGCAGCTTTGCGCTCGGCTTCTTCCTGCATTTCCTTGCGGGCCTGCTCGGCGGCCTCAGCGCGGGCTTGCTCTAGTTCTTCCTGACGCGCTTTTTCCTCTTCGGCTTTGGCGGCTTTACGGGCGGCTTCTTCCTCGAGTTCGCGGCGATGTGCTTCGAGCTCATCGCGGATCACGGCGCGGACATCGACCGGTTCTTCTTTCTTTTCCGGTTCGGGTTTGTTCTTCGCAAGTTCGCTGGCGACGATTTCGCGGATTTCCTCTTTGGTGAGGGCGGGAGTGGGTTCTTCTTCGACGAAGATTTCCGCTTCTTCTTCCGGTTCCTTCTCGGCGGCGAGGTAGCGGCCGAGTTCTTCGGAAAGGATCTTACGGACATCGTCCGGGGTCACGCCTTTTGGGGCTTCCTCTTTCGGAGCGGCCGGGACGTTGACGATGACGGGCTGTTCCTTCTTCTCGCCAAGTTCTTCCTGGATGATCTTACGGATGTCGTCGGCGCTAAGAGGCTTCTGGCCATTCATGTTGCCCTGGATCTCCTCGACGGGGACGGTATTCTTCTTGCCACCATCAGCAGGAGCATAGGTATTGATGTATTGGATGAGGAACGGGCCTTGGACGGCGGGGCCGGCAGGGACCTGGGTCTGAGCATGACGCTCGGGGTAGCCACCAGCGGCGAGGGCGTCCTCGGCAGCGGCGCGGGATTCTTCGGACTCGAGGTCTTCGTCATGGATAACGACGACTTCGTCATCGGACTGTTTGGCCTTGACGGGCTTAGGAAGACCGGCGAGGAATTTCATCTCGCGGATCAAGCCGACGAGGGACAGGATAAAGCCAATAACCCAGAGGACGGGGGCGATCCAGTAAAGGAGGCCGATCCACTGCTTGGCTTGGATGGCGCGGACGAATAAGAGGTACGCACCGAAACGGGCGCCTTCAGCGGTATAGGTATTCGAGCCGAAGGTAGCGGTATAAAGGGCATTGCCGTTGGCGACGCTTTGGCCAGGGACCAAGGTGAGGGTCAAGAAGGCAAAGGTCAAGAAGACGAACAGAAGACCCGCAAG
Organism: Bacilli bacterium; assembly: GCA_017450325.1. Classification (GTDB taxonomy): domain Bacteria; phylum Bacillota_I; class Bacilli_A; order RFN20; family CAG-826; genus Alloenteromonas. Next base: position 11,990 of record JAFSVB010000150.1, read on the forward strand.
GGTGATCCAGAAACCGGCACCGTGTTTCTTGCGAATCCACATGATCAACTGAATGATGACCAACAGCAGGATGACGCCTGCGACGCTTAAGATGACAATCGACATGATGTCCATTTTCTGGAAAAAGGCTTCCAGGAACTTCGTGAGGTTGTCCAGGATGAGGCGCGGTCCGGCGATTTGCGTACCCTTGAACATCGCAACGAGTTTGCCCATCAAAGCAAAGGCGACCGACGCGAGGGCTTGCAAAAGCAGACCGACAATAGTTGTTACAGCTATTTTCTTTTTCATTTTGCTCTCCTCCGCAAAAATTCGTACCTCTAGTCTAAACCAGTCTAAACTATCACGCAATAACGGAAATATGCGCAAATGCGGCTTATTTATCCGATTCCGCAAACTTTTTCGCGCAGAAAATTGCAAGCCCAGAGTCCACCGCTTCAATAATTACGTTGCCGGAAGGCCCTTTTTCCCCATCTAAATCCCAAGGAAGGGGGTATTGAACGTCAATTTGGAAGCAACTTGCGACGATTTTCGTGGTACGCACTTTAAAAAACAAATAATGGAGGAGACCGTTAAATATCCCCGGTTTTGTCAAAAAGAGCTCGAATTTGCCGTCATGGATGGAAGATGAGCTAGAATTGACGCGGAAACCGCCCACGCTTTTGCCGCTTAAGCACAAAATGAAGGGGACGTCGAGATCATATTCGCGCTCATCCGCCACGACGTGGCAATGGATCTTCTTCGGGGCGAGCGCCGCCCCGACCGCGCGGAAATAATACGCGATGCGGCCTAGGCGTTTTTTGTACTTTCTTTTGGTCACGTACGGAATATCCGCAAAAGCACCGACGGCGGCCACATAGGTAAAATAGGAATCATTAAGGCGGCCGACATCGAATCCGCTCGTATATCCTTCTTTGATTATGCGCAGCGCGCGCCGAAACGATCCGTGGATGCCGAAGTTCTTGCCGACGTCGCAGATCGTGCCGCCGTTGATATAGCCGATCGTCGGCGCGTCCTTCTTCCCGACAAGGGCGCCGATGATGTTGTTGAACGTGCCATCGCCGCCAGAGATGATCAAGGCATCGTATTTCCCGCAGGAGTCCACCGCTTTTGCGATCGCATCCTCCAAAGAGGTCGTCTTATGCATGTCAAGCGCGTCAAAAGTATCCGACAGGGATTTCTGTACTTCGGCGAGATGGCGGTTCACCGTGCCGATGCCAGTGACATCGCTATAGAGGAAGAGAGCTTTTCCGCGGTGTGGCATATGCTTAGGAAAAAAGGAGAGTTTTGCGGGGAAATCCTTTAATTTATTCGCTTATCGTTCCGCGATCTTCTTCGGTTCCACCGCTTCTTCGTCAACCAGTTCGGCCTTGGTGATGACGACGGGGTTGAGCGGCTTATCGCGGCGATCCTTATTGACTTTAGCGATTTTGTCGACGACATCCATGCCTTCCACGACCCTGCCGAATGCGGCATATTGGCCATCGAGGAAGAAGTCGTTCGCATCGCAGATGAAGAATTGACTGCCTGCAGAATCAGGGTCTTGCGCACGAGCCATGGAGATGACGCCGCGCTCATGACGGAGGGGGTTGTCAAAGCCGTTGCCCCGGAATTCGCCTTTGATGGAATAGCCAGGACCGCCGATGCCGATGCCTTGGGGGTCGCCGCCTTGGATCATAAAGCCCTTGATGACACGATGGAACGTCAGGCCGTCATAGAATCCTTTGCTAACGAGATAGGCGAAGTTCATGGCCGTGTTCGGCGCGGCCTTGTGGTCGAGTTCGATTTTGATTTGACCGAGATTTTCAATTGTTAAGATAACCATAGTATTTTCCTTTCAGGACAATAGTTTAGTCCAAATAGTCGACGATGATATTCCCCTCTTTTAGTTCCGCCCTGGCATAGGCGCCCGTCAGCATAGGCATGCTGGGCGACAAATGCCCGAGATCCACGTCAAATAAGATGGGAAGATTAAGGTCGCCCAAGATGTCGATTGCCGCGTTGAAGCGGTCCACGCCGAGGAGCTCTTCCCGCGCGGATAGTGCGCGGCCGATGAGAAAGCCTCGGGCGTTTTCGAACCACCCCGCTTCTTTTAACTCAAAATAGGCGCGGCGCAAGGCAAGCGGATTTAAGTCGCAGGACTCGAGGAACCAGAGGACCCCCTCTGGATGAGCGGACGAGAATTCGCGGACATTATCGAAGCGAGTGCCGCAGAGATTGACGAGACAATCCAGGCATCCGCCTAGAAGCGTCCCTTCCATAGGCCCTGCGTATTGATAGGGCGTGATGATCTTCGGCTGGCTTAGGCGGTACCCCCATAAAGGATGGTCGACGTTGCGACGGCTGATGGACCATTTAGGATAGCCTTCGAAGTGTCTCTTACCCTGTAAAAGGTCAAAGGCGTCTTTTTCGCTATAACGCCACTTCTTTTGGAAAAAAGAAGGGGCACAGGGACCATAAACGGTCATCAAGTCGCAAAGAGTCGTGAGCAAGAACGTCAGATTCGTATTGTCGGAAAAGCCCATGAACCATTTTGGCTCGCATTGGGAGAGGCACTCAAAATCGATATACGGCAGGATTTCGCACATCATCTCTCCTCCGCCGACGGAAAGAATGAGCTTGGCATCGGATTCAAAGGCGTCATGAATCTCCTCCGCCCTCTCTTGGGCAGAGGCGCTCGCGGCTATCCCATCCTCGCGAAAAATGTTTGGCCCTTCGTAAATGGGATACCCCGCTTTTTGAAGGTGCTCGATGCTCACCGCTAGTCGCGTCGCGTAGGGTTCGGTAGTGCATCCAAATGACGGAGCCACCAAGGCGATAGGGTCGCCTTTTTGCAAAACGGGAGGTTTTCTCATGGGCAAACCTTACCATGTTTGTTCTTTTCACGCACGAAATAACGCAGAAGCAACCCGGAGAAGTAAAGGAAAACCCCCGTTTCCACGGGGGATCAGTCACCATTTGGTGACCCCAACAGGAGTCGAACCTGTCATTGAACCTTGAGAGGGTTCCGTCTTAACCGATTGACCATGGGGCCGTTTCGGGCGAGCACTATTTAAGCACGCGCCCAAACTTGTGGCAATGTTTTTTTACAAAGAATCGATAACTCGTTGCAGACGAGCGAGGGTTCTGTCCTTTCCAAGGATCGCCATGATCTGGTGCAGGTTGGGGGATTGGTTGGTGCCGACGATGGCGACGCGGAGCAATTCCGCGCAGTCGGAAACTGAGCCAAGGAACGCGTCAGGGTTCTCTTTGTATTCTTTGTTCGCACGAGCAAATCCATGTTTGCTGCCGATTTCCTTGATGACATTGAACCAAGCGGATTCATCAGTATCGAAGGGCATCTCCTCCTTGGCGTCGACTAAGAAGGCTTTGACGATGTCCTTGCCGAGTTTCGGGTTAAACGGCAGCCCCGCCGCAAGGATATCCTCGAACTCATCGTCGAAGAAATAGCGGACGAGTGGGAAGATGTCGGCGTATTTGGCGTAGTCCTTACGTGGATTCTTGTCCTGCTTGCCGATATTGAGAATGGTCTTGACGTATTCGGGATTCTCTTCGATCTTGCCGTGGAGTTTCGCGTCATGAGCGCTTGCATAGGCGCACACCTGTTGGAACTCGATGTCTAATGGCATCGCCGTGATGACTTCCCTTGAGAAGTAATTCATTTTCTCTTGGTCGAAGAGGGCCCCCTCGTTGGCAACCTTTTTGATGGAGAAGGGGAAACGGTCGAGGTCGAAGCATTTATTGGCGATGGTCCACTCCTCGAAGTTGGAATTGGCGATGGACATGAGGTAGACGAGCAATGATTGCGCGGGATAGCCTTGCTCGAGGAAATAGCTCACGGCCGCCTCGGGGTCTTTGCGCTTGGAGAGCTTTCTCTTATTGCCGTTGTCGAGTTTCAAAATGGCGGGGATATGCGCGTATTTTGGCGGTTTCCAGCCTAAGGCGCGGAACATGTCGAGGTGAATCGGCGTAGAGGGAATCCACTCCTCGCCACGGGTGATCATCGTCGTGCGCATAAAATGGTCATCGACGACGTGCGCGAAGTGATAAGTTGGAAGGCCATCGGATTTTAGGATGACGACGTCGGTGTCGTTCTCCTGCAGCTCAATCTCGCCGCGGATAACGTCGGTGAATTTAATTTTGCGGTCATGGTTGCCGTTGGAGTAAAACCGGATGACCCAAGGAGTCCCCGCCTGAATGCGCGCAACGCGTTCTTCGTTGGAGAGATTGCGGTCGCGGGCATACTCGCCATAATAGCCAGGAAGTGCCTTGATGGCCTCTTGCTGCTTACGGATGGCGTCTAAGTCCTCAGGGGTGCAGAAGTCCGGATAGGCCCTGCCCTTGATGATGAGGTCTTTGATAACGGTTTTATAGATGTCGGCGCGCTCGGACTGCTTATATGGCCCATAGGCGCCGATGTCGCCCTTAGGGTTATAGCCCTCGTCGGCCTCGATGCCAAAGTAAGCAAGCTGATCGATGAGGTCCTGGGCGCTACCTTCGACGGTGCGCTTGGTGTCCGTGTCCTCGAGACGGAAGAAGTAGACTCCTTTTGTCTTCTTCGCGCTCATGCAGGAAATCATGGACGTAAAAAGCGAACCCGTATGGAGAAAGCCCGTGGGCGAAGGGGCGAAACGCGTAACCTGCGCTCCCTCAGGCAAAGCGCGCGGCGGATAACGTTTTTCCAGGTCCTCCACGGTTTCGTGGATTTCGGGGAAAAGCAATTCCGCGAGTTGTTCATTGGTGACCATAGCAGCACCTCCAAAGATGAAGCGGAGAGATTATAGCCACAACAAAATGAAACTTCCACTTGATTAGCTGAATTTATCGGTTCTATAATATGCGAGCCCTCAAAGGGACATGCAGGTGTAGTTCAATGGTAGAACGCAACCTTGCCAAGGTTGACACGCGGGTCCGATTCCCGTCACTTGCTCCAGAAGAAAAAGATGCCCGACGAAATGTCGGGCTTTCTTCATCTTTAGGCTATATTTTCTATTCTTGATTCGCGTTATCGTCTTCCCGCTCATCGTCGACGACTTCATTTTCACCGAGGTTTTGCAGGGTATTTTTGATGTTTTCGATATCTTTCTTCATGTCCTCAAGGCTATCTTTCGGCACTTGGGGCATCATGGAGAACTGCTCATACAGTTCATCCATCAAGGAGACTTGTGCCTGCAGAATCGTACGCTTTTGATGGCGGAAGAACTCCTCCATCAACGTAATGAAATACGGATACACCACCGCCATGGGCAAGACGACGCTCGCGATGCCGATGGCAATCGATGCATTATAAGGAAGGCCTGTGGACAAAGAAATCGTCGCGCCAAGGGCATAGCCAATCGGAGGATATAGAGGGAACCCAAAACACTCAAGCCATAATGCGCGGTGGTAGTCACGACGCACCAACGAATAGAAGCGATTATAGAAGAGTCGGGCAATCGCCGGGCGAGGAAAGATAATCGTCCTCGTCTTGATCAAGGGGTGCATCGCGTAATTCGTCAGGTTCCAACAAAGCGCCCAAACGCCCACTCCGACGCCTACGACAGAAGACCATGAGAATAAACGCACCAAGGACACGCTTTCGTTTACGGCGCGCACGAAACTAGCCGTATCCCCTTGAATCCAGAATTCCATCATCGTCTGGAAGCTCGATGAAAACGACGGATCGGTTGCGGAGAAAATAGCGAAGAGGAGAATCGTCGTGGCAACGATTCCAAGGACCGTGAACCCAAGTGTCTTCAGGAGATTGAAGAGAATGCGGTAGCACCCGCGGAAAACGGGTGTGAAATAGGCGAGGCCGCGCTGAAACATCTCGCGGTGCGGGGGTACTTCTTTACCGCGCCCTACTCGAGCGATAAGCGTCGTCGCAGCGAAGCAAAAAGGCAACAGCAAGATCATCAAAGCCAACGCGCTGAAAATGATGGAGAACATCGATAAGGCCGCGGCGATTAATCCTAAAAGAGCAAAACCTAAGCCGATGCCGAAATATCCCAAAGGATTGCCACGTATATATCCGCGGCACGTCTCGCCATAATGACCGTGCTTTTTAGCCATCTCTGCGGTTCAACTCCGAAAAGTCGCGAGCGGCCACGCTGATCTCCCGTGGATCCAAAGGGTCGACCTCGCGCGCCTCCAGTTGCTCGATGAGCTTAGGAAAGTCCTTGAGAGAGCTGAGGTAATTGTCGGTTGAGGTCGGCTGATAAGGCGTCAAATAGCAGTCATCGTTGATGAGGACGATCGAAATGAACATCTGTTCGTCGATACCCGACATCAGCGAAAGGCGCTGCACACGCAGCTTGTTGAGGTCAAGGGGGTTGGTGATGTAGCGCGCCTTGTTCTTGCGGAAGAAAATCCAGCTCGGGTTGGATTCTTTCGCGGCGAGGGCGCCGTCATAATAACGGTCGCGGATGCAGTAGAAGAATTTATTGCCGATCAGGATATGATCGATATGGAATTCCTCGAGTTCCGCGGTGCTGTTGGTGAATTGGTTGATGAGGTAGAAATCGTTATCAAGGGCGACCCGGTACACCTTCTTGTAGTACATCCGCACCGTGTGGTGGGCATAGAGGAACCGCTTGATGGGCCCATAGAGGAACCAAAACAAAAACGCCAAGCCCGCGGTGCATGCGAGAACGATAAACAACGTGAACTCGACGTTATAAGGCATTAGCAGAATCTTTCCGCAGCGGCGATTGCCACTTCAATCATATCGGTCAAGCCCGTCTGGCGCTGCTCGGGGGAGAGCTCGCCAACCTGGACAAAGGAGTCGGAAATCGTCAGCATGCAAAGAGCTTTCTTGCGGGAAAGCGCGGCATTGATATAAAGGGAATAAGCTTCCATTTCGACCGCGAGGACGCCGACGGCGGCCCACCGCTTCCACACCTCTTTGTCGAAGTTGTAGAACTGATCGGTGGCCAAGACGTTGCCGGCATGGATCTTGATGCCTTTCTTTTTTGCTTCCTCCGCAGCGGCGGAAAGAAGCTCGAAGTCGGCGCAGGCAGAAAGCGTGCCGCCGTTTAGGCCAAATTGAGCCGACCAGTTGTTTTCCGTGGAGGAAGTCTGGGCGAGGACGATATCGCCGAGCTTCACCTCTTTGACATAGGAGCCGGACGTTCCGATGCGGATGATGGCGTCGACATCGTAAAGGTTGAAAAGCTCGTAAGAATAAATACCGATGGATGCCATGCCCATGCCAGAGGCCATGACGGAAATGCGCTTGCCGTTTTTGGTGTAGCCGGTATAGCCGTTAACGCCGCGGACGTTATTGACGAGTTCGGCCTTTTCTAAGAAAGTTTCCGCGATCCATTTGGCGCGGAGCGGGTCCCCGGGCATCAGGACGACTTTGGCGAATGCTCCACTAGGAGCGTTGTTGTGGGGAGTGGGCATATGAAAAACCTCGTTTCTTAATTGGCTCTAGAATACTCCATTTCCCGCCTTTTGCATATGCACATGAAAAAGAAATGCGGCCTCGCCGCATTGCTCTTTGCTTTGTTTATTCTTCAGAAACGCTTCCCTCGAGGACGGAATCCATGGCCATGTATTCCTTCAAGCGGACGAGGAAGTCCTTCGGCGAAACGGTATCGAGGGTCGATTGATAGGCGATGGAGATGCGCCCGGTCTCCTCGGATACGACGACGGTGACGGCATCCACTTCTTCCGAGATGCCGATAGCAGCGCGGTGGCGAAGGCCGTATTTGCCCGTCAACGGACGTGTAGTCGGCAGATATGCCACAGCCGCGGCGAGGATCATGTCGTTGCGGATGATGACCGCGCCATCATGAAGACGGGTGCCTTTATAAAAGATGGTCAGAAGCAGTTCAGAACTAACCGGAGCGTTGATCATCGTTCCGTTATGGCAGAATTCCGAAAGGGAATCCTTTTTCTCAAGTGTGATAATGGCGCCGATCTTCTGCTCGGACATCGTAAGGACGGCATCGCGGATTTTCTCATAGACGGCATCGCGGTCAAAAAGGACCTCGGCGGATTTCTTCTTGCGACGAAAGGGGTTGTTCGCTTTGCCGACCATATTGTTGGCGACGAGGGTCCTCGATTCGCTTTGATTGGCGATGAAGAAGAACACGATGCCGACCATCAGCGCGATGGTCGCGGCGATCAAAGGCAACGTCAAGCCGAAAAGCCAGCAGGCGATGAGAATAACCTCCGCGACAATGATGTAAATGCGGGGCATCGTCCGGCGGAAAATGAAGAACAGGGGGATATCCAAAAGTATGGCGATGAGGCCACCGCATGCGAGGCCAGCCCAGTTTTGCGCTTCTTCCAAATGGAAGGCGGGAGAGTTTGCAATATCTAAAATCCGCATGTTTTCTTTCACCGTGCATAATCATAGACGGCTTTTTTGCATAAGCAAAGTATGAGAGGGCGTAAATTGATGAAAAAATAGCGCAAACTCCGAAAATAAAGGGGTTTTTACGATGAGTTTCTAGCAGTTTTTGTTAAAGCGGCTATCTCCGAGTGCCAAAAAACATCTATCCACGTTTCTTGGATCGGATAAATTCTTGTGAACTACATAGGGTGCATTTAGGCATATCAATATGGAGAAGATGCGAAACCCTATCGTCCGACACATCGCACGAAATGGCATCGTCGCGGCCTTGTATTATGGACTGACGATGCAGATGATTCTCGTCCCGGCCATCTCGCAATTCGGCGTTATCCAGTGCCGCTTCTCGGAGATGCTGGTCCTGCTTGCTTTCTTTGACCCCTCGCTTACTTTTGGCCTTACGTTAGGCTGTCTTCTCGCCAACGTGACGGGATTCCTAATGGGACAGGCAATCGCCCTGGACATCCTTTTTGGAACCTTGGCGACACTCCTCGCGTGCCTTTTGGAAGCCTATGTCTCGAAATTCCTTTTCGTTGCCGCTTTGTGGCCCGTCGCCATCAATGGGGTCATCGTGGGAGCGGAGCTATACTTCTTCCTAAACGCCGAAGGTTTGCCCTTCTGTCTATGCACGCTCTATGTCGCCATCGGAGAGCTCATCGCCCTCGCGGTCGGTTATGTCCTCTTCGTGTTTATCGCGCGGGATAAGGCCATGTTGCGCGTCATCGGGGCGACCTGCCACCTCGACGCCCGATTTTAGCTTGCACCCCGCCACCGCTTCGCGCTTTGTATTTTCTCGACCCTAAGGTATATTTTTTCGTATGAAGTCCGGTCCGATTCTCGTTTTTGATTGCTTTGGGGTGTTCTGCGGTGACCCGATGGTCGAGTTCTTTCGCCGCCACTACGGCCCCGACAGCGCGCCGTTAAAGGATTCTTTCTGCGATGGCGCGGACCTAGGCAACGTATCTTTCGACGACGTCATCCGCCGCATGCATGACGAGCTCGGGCTTGATATCCCGACCGTTCTGGCGGAGCTTAAAGAGATCGGCAAGCCGAACCTTGACATGATCCAATTTGTCAAAGAACTCCGCAAAACCCACCCCGTTTACCTTTTATCCAATTGCATGGAAGGACTCATCGAGCACTACTTCGAAGGCACAAACTTTTTTGACTGCTTCGACAAAATGTACCGTAGTTATGAACTGAAGCTCATCAAGCCGTATCCCGAAATCTATCAATATGTCATGGAAGATTTGCATCCGGCCGTGGAAACGTTTTTCTTCGACGACAACCCACGCAATCTCCCCGGCGCGGAAAACGCCGGCATGACCGCCGTCGTTTTCGAAGGCATTGATCCCTTGAAAGACTTCTTAGCAAAGAAAGGAATCCTATGATGGAAACCGAGCGCTTTCATCCGGATGTCTCTTTTGGCCTCTCAAAGGACCAAGTGAGGCGGCGCATTGAAGAAGGCGCTGTCAATAAGCCGACCAAAAAAGTCGAAAAATCGTTGGCGATGATGCTTCTTACGAACATCTTCACCCCTTTTAATATCGCATTGTTCGCAATCGGGGCAATCTTTCTCATTTTCATCATCGTGCTCAACGCCTCTGGCCGCCACGATGTCGTCGAAAAGGACTTCGGCCTCTCCAAATTCGGTTTCTTGATTCCCGCCGTCGTCAATTCGACGATCGGTTCCGTTCAGGAAATCCATGGCAAGCGCGTCTTAGCCCGCCTCCGCTTGTTGAATCAGGCAAGGGCAACCCTCGTGCGCGAAGGCGAAAAAATCACCGCCGCTTCCGAGGAAATCGTCCTTGATGACATCCTTTTCCTCACCGCTGGCGAACAATGCCTTGCCGATTGCATCCTCCAAAGCGGCGATATTCACGTCGATGAGGGTATGTTAACAGGCGAAAGCGACTTGATCCGCAAAGGGCCTGGGGACCGCGTCTATGCCGGATCGAGCATCATCGTCGGAAGCGGCTATGCCCAAGTGGAGAAAGTCGGAGATGAGACCTATGCCTCTTCTTTATCCGGCAAAGTCAAGGACATGCCACGCCACCGTAGCGAGCTCATGGACAGCATCAACATGATCATCGTCCGGCTCGCTTATGCCATCGTCATCGTTGTCGCTACGATTTTCTTGACCCTCGCCATCAAGATTTCCATTTATGGCGGTAGTGCCGATGTCTTTGGGACCGACTACGATTTATCCTTATCCGACATTGCGACATGGGGCAAGATGGTCGTCACCGCAGGCGCCTTTGCGATCGGCATGATCCCTGAGGGCCTCGTCATGCTCGCCTCCATCGCCCTCGCCCTTTCCATCATTAAGCTGGCGCGCGAAAACACGTTGATTCAAGAGCTTTATTCCTTGGAGAACCTTTCCCGCGTGGACACCATCTGCCTGGATAAAACCGGAACCCTCACCGATGGGACCATGAACGTGGTTGACGAATTATTCATAAAGGATGAGGCCGAGTGCAAAACGATTCTTTCTTATATGCTTGGGGCGTTTGAGGAAACGAATCCGACCTCGGTGGCTTTGATGGAAAAATATGGCAGCCAAACAACCGAGGACATCGCGGAGAAAATCCCCTTCTCCTCCGCGCGGAAATGCTCAGGCATCGTCTTCAAGGATGGCCGTCGCTATTTGGTGGGGGCTCCAGAATATATCGCCGCGGACGACAAGGAACACGCTTCCTATGTCGAGGAGGCAACCACGAGCGGAAAGCGCGTCCTCGCATTTACCGAAGACGGTAAGCCAATCGCCTATTTCGTATTGGAAGACCATATACGCCCCTCCGCCAAAAGCACGATGGACTTCTTCTACGAAAACAACGTAGACGTCAAGATCATCTCGGGCGACAATTTGAATACCGTCACGAAAATAGCCGCGTTTTGCGGAGTAAAGCAGGTGGAAAAGGGCATCTCGTTGGAAGGAATTTCCTTAGAGAAAATCCCTTCTTTAGTAACGGAGCACACCATCTTCGCGCGCGTCTCCCCGGAACAGAAACTCGCGATTATCGAAGCGCTTCAGGCGGCAGGGAAGAAAGCCGCGATGACGGGGGATGGCGTCAACGATATCCTCGCGCTTCGCAAGGCAAACGCCTCCATCACCTTCGCCAAGGCAACCGACGCCGCGAAGAGCTGCTCCGATGTCGTCTTGCTCGATAATGACTTCTCCCACCTTAAGGAAGTTGTCGGACAAGGCCGACGCGTCGTAAACAACATCGAGCGCTCCGCCATCTTATTCTTGATGAAGACGGTGGCCATCATCGGCTTGGCGTTCTTCCTCATTCCTTTCAAACAAGGCCAATTCTGGTATAGCGTGGAAAACATCTATCTTCTGCAACACGCAGTCATCGGAGTCGGTGGCTTCCTCCTATCCCTCGAATCTCATAAAGAACCGATTCGCGGTCGCTTCTTGCAGAACGTATTGCCTCGCGCATTGCTTTCGGGAATCATCCTGCTCATCGCCAGCTTGATGCCCCTACTAATCTGCCGCATTCCCACCTTATTTGGCCTCGATCCCATCCTAAGCAATCAAAACGCCAAGTCGCTCATCTCAATCCTAACATTCCTCGCGGGTCTCGCCTGCGCGGCCACGATGTGTTTCCCCTATACCAAATACCGCGCCTTCTGCGTCAGTGCGATCGTGCTCGTGGGCGCATTCCTCTCTTTTGGGCTTCCGACTTCTTATGTGGGCGGAAAGGTCACTTCCTTCTCCATGTTCGTCTCGCCCGATGGAAATTTGTTCCACGCGCCATTTTTCCACGTTGCCTTCCAGCCATGGAACTCGGAAGTGCTCACGGATCTTGGTTCCAGCCCTTCGACGTATATCATCATTATCTGTTTCCTGTGCCTAGCCATTCCCGCCTATGTCATCGGTTTCCGCCTCATCCGCAAGCACCTCGCGATGAAAACCGCTCGTTGACATTTCTTCCAACGATGGGACGAACAAAAAACCACTTTTCTATTTCTGGTTACTTCATTAGACTTTTATCGCCTTATGACGAGTACGTTTAATATTTCTTTCACGATTGCCGCAATCTTCATATCCGGAGTACTGCTTCTTATCGTCAGCATGAACTATTCATCGACGAATATGGTGAACCGGCGCTTTAAGATGTTCTTGATCGCCTCGCTGCTCATGTGCGTCTTTGATATCCTCAGCGCCCTCGACCTAGGCACTTTTGTCCCGAACGGAATCAAGGTTCTCCTTAATTCTCTATACTTTCTCAGCGGTGCCATCGTCGCGCTTCTTTTCTTCTACTATTGTTTCTCGTTGGCCATGAAAGGAACCAAGCCGACTACGCGGAAGAAGTTCTATATGGCCAACGTCGCCACGCTTGCCATTTATGTCATCGCCTTGATCGTCAACGCCTTTGTGGGGTTCTTCTTTTATTTTGATGCGGAAGGCGTCTACTGCCATGGGCCGCTCTACATTCTCGTCAATCTTCTCACGGTCATCTATCTCATTGAGTGCTTGGTGACTTTTATCGTGCGTAGGAAGCAATTCAACCGTCGTCAGCTCCTTGCAACGGCAACCTTCTTCACGTTTTTCTTCGCCGCCTTCTTCCTGCAGCTGTTCGCCTTTCAAAACGTCCTCTTATCGAGCTTTGGCTGCGCGGTCGGTTCATTAATCGTCTTCTTTTCCATCGAAACTCCGGACTATATCAACCTTATGTCCACCCTCAACGAGCTTAATGAATTAAAGGCGTCTTTGGAAGAGCAGGTTGAAAGCCGCACCCACGAGCTCGACGTTGAAAAAGCCTCTTATCAAGAATTGACGCTTGAGACGCTTTCCTCCCTCGCTTTGCTCGTCGACGCGAAAGACCATTATACCCAAGGCCATTCCTTCCGCGTCGCGGCCTATGCCAAGGCGCTTGCGGAAGTCGTTCGGCTCCGCCCGCAGGAATGTCAGCAGATTTATTTGGCTGGCTTAATTCACGACGTAGGCAAAATCGGCATCAGCGAAACTATTCTGCGTAAGCCAGGAAAGCTTACGGCCGAGGAATATAAGGCCATCCAACAGCATGCCGCGTTAGGCGGGGATATCCTTCAGGGCATCCGCCAGTTCCCCGTTTTCGAGCAAGTCGCCCGTTACCACCACGAACGCTACGACGGAAGCGGCTATCCCGAAGGACTCAAGATGGAGCAAATCCCCTACCCCGCCCGCATCGTCGCC
>JAFSVB010000151.1 GCA_017450325.1 Bacilli bacterium
GACCGCCTAAGCAGGATATCCACGAAATGCAAGAATTGTCCTGCACGATTTTCTTAGTATCATTGAGGGTGCGAAAGGAGGCGTGGCATGGGACTATTCGGACCGAAAAAAGGCATCGTCTCCAAGCTAAGCGCGAAAGAGGCTGAGGCGCTTCGGAAGCAGAACAAGGACCTCGCTTGCCTTTCGACCCTGAAAAACGGGGCGAAGATCTACGGGGACAAGTCTTATTCAATCACCACGGCGCATGGAACGGTCACCATACGGAACCGCTCGCTGATTTTCGAAGTGCCCGTGCGTAATCTCGCCATCGCCATCATTCCCCATAAGTCGAAGATCCTTTATTACTCCGTCAAGGGCATGGTCGCGAAGCAGAAGGCGGATACCATCGAGCCCACCCATGGCCAAGCCATCAGCGAGCGCGAGTTCCGCTCCTTCCTTTCAAGCCATCCGACCTCCGCCTGGTGCAAGGTCGGCCCCTTCATCCTCGCAGGCTATCCTTCCATCTCCTATGCGTTTTCTTCCGAGGTCACCAAAGGTCAAACCAACGTCACCATCGGGAAATGGACGTTCAAGGACGTCGATAAGCGCGTGGTGAAGGGTTTCCTGATCCATGAACGGGATGTCTATATCGTTACGAGGGGACTTGGCACAAGCAACGTCATCGAGAGCAAGAAGAAGGAGGCCCAGCGTTCCCGCGCAGAAAAAGAGAAAATTCAGGAATACGACCTCTCCGAAGTCACCAAGATCCATATCGAGGCGGATGTCGGCAATGTTCGCATCTATCGCTCTTCCAAAGCCGACGAAGGAATCGGCATGGTCAAGGCGCACGGGGCGTTAGTGAGCCACCCGACGTTCTCCCTTGAGGCACGGGTCCTCGGGGACACGTTCTTCGTGCGCCAGCGCTGCTCCGCAAAGCCAGGCGAAAGCGAGTTGACGCTCGACGTATATATCCTCAATTACCTCATCGAGAAGATGGAGGTGGAAACCAAAAGCGGCTCCATCGACTACCTTCTAGGCGATTCCGGCATCTTGGACGCCTCGCTGAAGACAACTTCCGGCCCCATCCGCGCGAAAGAGATTTTCGCCGAGCGATTGAACCTGCAAACCAGTAAGGGCAGCGTGCGCATGAAAGGGGCTGTGAGGGATCTCGTCGCCTCTTCGGTCGAAGGGAAGCTTGACATCCATCATGTGTATTTCGAAGACGGCTCCGCCTCGCTTTCCTCGACTTCTGGCGACATCCATTATCACGCAGACCGCCTCTATAGCGTCTCCTTAAGTAGCCATGGCAACCTCAAAGGCAATGCGATCATCTCCGACCCCGATGGCTTCCGCTCCCGCATCGAAGTCTCGAGTCTAACAGGAAATATATACCTTGATTAATCCTTCGTAAGCGTTTTATTTTCGATAACAATTCATCAGATATATATTTTGATATATATTTTTGAAACGCGGAGGGACTCATCCATTGAGCGCAGCCTTATCCGAGAATCTTTGGCAATCTCTCCTCAAATGGGGCACAATGTATAGCACCCAAACGGGTGAAACGTTAATTTCGGAAAGGAATCCATATGGATCTACTCATTCTCGCCGCCGGCATGGGATCGCGCTTTGGCGGACTCAAGCAAATCGAACCCTTCGACGAGCGTCAGAACTTCATCATCGACTATTCTATCTACGACGCCAAGCAAGCGGGATTTGACCGCGTCGTCTTCTTAATTAAGGAAGAGAACCGCGAGATCTTCGAATCCACCGTCGGCTCCCGCGTCGCCAAATACATCGATGTCGCGTACGCCTATCAAAAACTCGACGTCCTCCCCAAAGGCTATAAGCTCCCTGCCGAGCGCGTGAAGCCCCTAGGGACCGCCCAAGCCATCTATTGTGCGAAGGATGTCCTCCGCGGCAGCTTCGCCATCGTCAATTCTGACGACTTCTATGGCGCGGACGCCTTCCGCGTCGCCGCGGATTACCTCCGTAGCCTCCCCGAAGGCGCGAAAGGCCAATACGCGAACATCGCTTATTTTGCGAAGAACACCATGACCAAGAACGGCTCGGTCAAGCGCGGCATCCTACAAGCTGGGAAGGATGGCTTGCTCACCTCCCTCGTCGAGTCGAAGCTCGAGTGGCGCAAGGACGAGATCTATGCCGCCCCCCTCGATGGCGGGGAGATGAAGAAGATCCCGACCGACTCGCTCGTCTCCATGAACATGTTCGCTTTCACCCACGATATCCTCGATAAGCTCGAGGAGAACTTCGCGCCCTTCCTCGACGCGAACCAGGGCGACCTCATGAACTGCGAGTACCTCATCCCAACCGTTGTCAGCGACCTCATCGAGCGTGGCGAGGCTTCTTGCAAAGTCCTCTCCACGACCGCCGTCTGGCATGGCGTCACCTACCGCGAGGACAAGCCGGAAGTGGTGGCCTCGCTCGCCCGCCTCGTCGAGCAGGGATGCTATCCCGCCGACCGCTTTGGCAAGAGGTAAGAAGAAGCCATTTCAAACCCCCCGCTGAGGGGGCTTTTTGGTATACTCACGGTATGAATATGCGACGAATAAAGGGATTGCATGATTTTTCCTATACGCTGTATAAGCCCGGATAATGATACGCTTTTATCGAAACGTCATACCACTTTGAACAAAATGAAGTATGATAATTGAATTGTTAACCACGTTCGACCAAAGAATAGCGGAATATTTCAACAACTGGACCGTGGACGGGTGGCCCGTAGGCAACCTCTACTTGGTCTTGATCGCTGTAATGCTGGCGTTGCTCCTATGCGGCACGGTTGGCTTTGAGCGCGAGCTGCGCGGAAGAAGCGCTGGGCTTCGCACCCATTTGCTCGTCGGCATGGGCTCGTGCATCGTCATGATCATCTCCATCTATGGCTTCCCTGCGGGGCAGACGCGCGACGTCGCCCGTCTGGCCGCTCAGGTCGTCTCGGGCGTCGGCTTCCTCGGCGCGGGCACCATCATCTACCGCAACGCGGGCATCAAGGGCCTCACCACGGCGGGCACCATCTGGATCTCAATGGCCATCGGACTAGCTTGCGGGTCGATGAACTTCCTCCTCGCTATTCTGGCGACGACGATCTTGATGTTCGTCCTCATCGGCTTGCGCGGGCTTGAAGGCCGCATCAACAAGCGCCGCCCGACCTTCGTCGTCCAAGCCCCCGCCACCATCCCCATCTTAGCCCAAATCATGCGCGTCAGCGATGAACGCAATTGCAACCTCACGAGCATCCATTCCGAACGCTTTGACAAAGATGGCGTAGAAATGATGGAGATTTACTTCAAAATCAACATCGTCAGCAAAGACTCGGACGCCGAGGTCTTCCTCGAAGCCCTGCGCGCCCGCACAGACGCCACGACGGTCCAGCTCCTCGAACACCACTAAGAAACGAAAGCATCCAGAAAGACTTCGATCATCTTGACCGGAGTTTTTTTCACGAAATCGCCCCGACCCCATTGCATTCGCCCCCATATTTGCTAATCTAACCCCGACGAGCTCAGGGCGTGCCCTGAGAGAAGAGGAGACTCGCCCAAACGCATATCCCAAGGAGGGAACAAAGGAGTTTATGAACAACAAGAATCTTTTCGGCGCGCCTTTCCGCGCCCCTGGACGGGACCCGGAAGGCCGTCCCCTAAGCGACTATTGCCTCGCGGACAATCGGGCGATCGTCTGCACCGCGGGAAGGGATACCATGCTTCCTTTCGCCCGCTACCTCGCGCAGGTTCTTATCCCCGATGGCGACTTCGAGGTGGAC
>JAFSVB010000152.1 GCA_017450325.1 Bacilli bacterium
ATATAGAGCAAGCGGCAGGGGACTAGAAACGCTAGAAGAAACTTGACTCCATACCCTAAAAAGCCACAAAAAACATTCAATATCTATCCTATTTCTACGAATAGTATTAAAAAATGCGTATTTGGTGCTAAACTTTCTTTTAAGAAAGGAAGGAAATATGGCAAAGAAACACTTTTTCCTTAAATGCGGAGTGTTCGCCTTGCTCGGACTTGCCTCCTGCGCTCCTGCTGCGTCGTCGGTTACCAGCAGCGAAGCCCCAGGGAAGTCCCAAGACGAGCCCACTTCGCTTAGCCCGACCTCGGAAGGCCAACCAACCTCCGAAGGCGGCCCCACATCGCAAGGCCAACCTACCTCGGAAGGGCAACCGACTTCCGAAGGCGGCCAATCCTCGCAAGATCAGCCCACCTCCTCTACGGACATCCCCGTGGGCAAATACCAAGTCAGCGAAGCCTATTGGACCGAGAACATCACCAACCTCGGCTATTTCGGCCCGAAGACCAACATGACGGGCGAATACGCCGTCACCATCGGCGATGCGACGGTGGATAGTGGCTACATCGCCAACGACTACGGCGCCATGCAAATCCATGGCGTCACCTCCGACGGTAGCGCGGAGGATGCCTATATCGTCGCGAAGGAAGACGGTTCCTACGAGGCCTATTCCTATATCGAAGGAGCCTGGTCCAAGTCCGTCGTCCCAGCCGCATACGCAGCCCGGATCGCGGCGCTTTTCTACCAATACATCTACCCGTGGGAATTCTCGGCGTTTACCTATAATCCCGCCACCCACGCCTATGAGAAGGAATCCGATACCCTCGACTTTGGCGGAGGCTCTGCCTTAACCGCGACGAACATCTCCTTCAAGTTCGAGGACAATAAGTTCCTCGGGCTTTCCTATGACATGGCCATGAATGGCCAGACGGCGCATCTTTCCATCGTTGGCAAGAACCACGGCACGACCAAGGTCACTTTGCCCGAAGTCCCCGTCACCCCGGAGATCGTCCCCGTCTCTGCCGTGAGACTTAGCGCGGAGACCTTATCCCTAACCGTCGGTGGCAGTCAGCTTCTGACCGCGACCGTCTTCCCCGAGAACGCGACCGACCCGACCGTGACCTGGAAATCCTCGGATGACGACATCGCCACCGTCGTAGGCGGACTCGTCGTCGGTGTTGCCGAAGGCACCGCGAACATCACCGCGACCGCGGGCGAAAAGTCCGCGACCTGCGTCGTCGCAGTCAGCGCGCCGTCCCAGCAGACCAATCCCTACATCGGCGTCAGCCTCAAGTACAAAGCCGGTTCCAGCAAGGAGCAAGGCGCCGTCATGGGCGAAGGCTATACCGAAGAGGACATCGAGAAACTCCTCGGTCATATCTATTTCCAATTCGATGACGATGGCACCTGGAGCGAGGATAAGCTCAACCTTATCGGCTCCCGCTTCGTGAACTATTCCATCAACGCCGAAGGCGGCGTCGATTACGCGATTCTTGGCACCGTTGACGTCTATGGCGAGGAAGACTACCAAGACATCAAGCCCGAAGCGTACTATTCCGGCAAGACGCAGTCCTACCTCCATGGCGACCACCTCTTCGCCCTCGACCAGCCGGTCCTATGCATTAACGGCGGCTTCTCCTATGACGAGACGACCTCCGAATACGCGATGGGGACCTACATCGCTAAGTCCGTCGATGGCCGTGAGGACATCGTCTGGAAGGGCCCGGTCACCTTCGTCGCAGACGCGACCATCCCCGCCCTCCAAACCCTCCCCGAGGATCCTTATGACGACGTCTATGAGAAGCTCGTCGAGAATACGCTCTTCGACTTCGTCTCCATCGATTGCGACGTCAGCGGCGCCGACCTCGGCCCGCGTGGCAAGATAGTCCGGAACTCGAACATCTCCTTCTTCGAGGACGGCTATGCCGAATACGCTCTTTCCGGCTACATCAGCAACGATAAGTACGTCCAGGGACAATACATCCTCACCGGTACCTACACCATTGAAAAGACCCCTGAAGGCGGCCTAATCACGGGCGATAAGGCCTATGCCATTCTCTTCTCCGCCGAGCACCTTTATCTCGACGGGGCCGAGCAGGTAGTCGTGCCTGGACAATTTGACGAAGTCTTCTATCTCCATTCCGGCGACATGAAGATCGTCCACGGCTACACCGTCTCCGAAGGGGTTCTCGCCTATGAATCCTATAAAGCTCGCGCGGACTTCACCCCAACCCCCTATGTCCCGAAAGCTCCGGACGCCTGGGACGCGAAAGCCGTCGCCGAAGTCCTCGCCGAAAAAGGCTACACCGACCCCATCCCATCGCTTTCTGGCGTCAAGTCCTTCAAGATCACCAAGACCCTCAAGGGCTTCAAGATCCATGGCGTCATGTCCACCTGGAGCCCCGGCCTTAAGGACGTTACCGACTACATGTCCTTCCTCGTTGGCGACCATGGCTTCACGCAGGTCCTCGATGAGGGAGGGCTCTACCTAGTCTCCCCCAACGAGCAGTACAAGCTCTTCACCAACATCATCACCGAAGACGTCGCCTTCCCCGAATTCGACATGGAAGTCGCCCCCAACACCGTCGAATATCCCTATCAGGACGTCGAGGACTTCCTCAAGGGCACGCTCGGCACCCAGATCCCGATGCCTCCGTTAAGCATCGACGCGGCGACCGCGTACCTCTTCGAGGCCGAAGAAGACACGGGCTACGTCGTCATCTCCCTCAAGGAGGGTACCGAAGAAGGCAGCGTCGCGACCTACATCGAGAACCTGCTCCTTGACAAGAACATGTTCACCAAAGAAGGCGATAAGTACGTCAGCAAGGACCGCACGTACTTCATCACCCTCACGGACAACCCCGATAGCAACATCTTCATCGTCAACTTCTTCGCGATCTCCTACCTCGAGCCCGATCCGACGGTCTATCCCACCGATCGCATCAAGAACGTCCTCGCCGGCGTCACCGAGACCATCGCCGACTTCAGCTCCGAAAAAGCGACGGAGTACGATTTCATCAAGGATGAAACCGGATTCGCCGGCACCCTGTCGGTCATCTTCGATAGCGCGGAGGACACCAATAACGCCTTCGTAGCCTACCAGAGGGTCATCGCCGAATTCGAGCACTTCGACCTAGTAAAAGGCTACCGCGCTACCGATTCCGGCGGACTCGATGAAGTCACCTTCGAGGACGTCTATGTCTCGCCAGACAAGCAATACGCCGTCCGCATTCACAAATTTACGGATGACGATATGAATATCTGCGCCGTCACCTTCATCAACCTCATCCCCATCGAGAACGTGACCTATGGCGGTGGGGATACCCCCGAAGCGACCATCGTCTCCATCGCGGTTAGCGACTATAAGAACGCCTATGAGGTCGGCGATGAATTCGCCTTCGACGGCACCGTTACGGCGACCCTGAGCGACGATAGCACCCGCGCTTTGACCGAGGAAGAATACTTCATCGTCGAATCCACGCTGCCCGACATGACCACGGCTGGTACCTACATGGTGACCATCACCCTCGTGGGCGACGACACCATCTCCGCTAGCGCGCTCATCGTCGTCGCTGAGGCCGAACCGGAATACCAAGAGATCATTTACCGCTACATCATTACCGATGCGGAGCAGATCGCTTGGGTCCTAAACGACAGCCCCGTCTTCAAGGTCTGGGCCTATGGTGGCTCCTATGGCAACGGGAAGTGGATCGACGTCCGCGCCAGCAAAGCCGCCGATGATAATAGCATCAACTTCGTCTTCACCGCCTTGAACGATCCCGATGCGACCTTCATTCTCGGCCGCTTCCCTGCCGATACTGAATTCACTCCTGGCACTTGGGATGGTTCTATTACGACGTGGGATCAAGCCACCTTGCCAAAACCAGGCGAAGACACCTGGACCCAATTCACCTTCCCACCGAAAAACTAGTAATCCTTCATCCAATAGTGGCGGCGTCCTCACGGGCGCCGCTTTTTCTCGCATCGGATAGCGTTTCTCTTTCCTTATGGAAAGAATGGGGTAGAATAACGCCGTTATGGGTGAAGCGAATCTCTATCTAGGAATCGACCTCGGGTCGACCACGGTCAAGGTCACCTTGCTCGATGAGCAGGGGAACCTCCTCTTTGGCAAATACATGCGCCATGGCTCCAAAGCCAGGGAGACTGTATTGCTCCAGCTTGATGAGCTCATGAAGCAGCAGGGGGACGTAAATGTCTACGCCTGCATGACCGGCAGCAGTGGACTTAGCTTGTCCAAACGCGCGGGCATTGCTTTCGTGCAGGAAGTCGAATCGTCCTTTGCTGCGATCAAGACCCTCTATCCCGATACCGACTGCGCCGTCGAACTCGGTGGTGAAGACGCAAAGATCATCTTCGTTACCGGCGGCGTCGAGGAGCGGATGAACGGCCAATGCGCCGGCGGCACGGGTGCCTTCATCGATCAGATGGCCACGCTTCTATCCGTCGACGTCTCCGAATTATCCAAGATGGCTGAGCGCGCCGAAAAGGCCTATCCAATCGCTTCGCGCTGCGGCGTATTCGCCAAAAGCGACATTCAATCCATTTTGAACCAAGGCGCGAGCAAGGAAGATGTGGCCCGTTCCATCTTCTATGCCGTCGCCGACCAAACCATCGCTGGCCTCGCCCAGGGCAGGGAAATCAAAGGCAACGTTCTTTTCCTCGGCGGCCCGCTCCATTTCCTTCCATCTTTAAGGGATGCCTTCCGCAAGAGGCTAAACCTCGATGAAGAGCATGCCTTCGCCCCAGAAGAAGCGCCCTTATTCGTCTCCATCGGAGCGGCTAGAGCGGCCAAAAACCTCGCAAAACCCGCTTTAATTTCCGAAATACGCCGCAAAATCGCCGAATGTTCCCTCGCCGATGAAGCGCTTCGTGGGAAACCCTTATTCGAATCGGAAGAAGAATACGATGCCTTCTTGAAGAGACATCGCGACGTCAGCGTGAAGCACCGCGACCTCGCGACATATGTTGGCAAAGCCTACCTTGGCGTCGACGAAGGGTCGACCACGACCAAGCTCGTCTTGCTAAGCGAAGATAACGAAATCCTCTATGATTCCTATCAGCCAAACGAAGGCCTCCCCCTGGATAACCTTTTAGCGAGGCTCAAGGAAATCCACGCCCAGAAGAACCCGGGATGCGAAATCGTCGCCTCCGCGGTCACGGGCTATGGTGAAGACTTAATCAAAGCCGCCTTTGGCGTGGACTATGGCCTTGTCGAGACGCTTGCCCACCTAAAGGCCGCCTCCTATTTCGAGCCCGACGTCGAATTCATCCTCGATATCGGCGGGCAGGACATCAAGTGCTTCCGCGTGAAGCAGGGGGCCATCGACTCCATCATGCTCAACGAAGCCTGCTCCTCGGGTTGCGGCAGCTTCTTGTCCTCCCTCGCGACTTCTTTGGGCTACCCGCTTCAGGAATTCGTGCGGCTAGGGTATTTTGGCAAGGCACCCGTGGAACTAGGCTCCCGCTGCACCGTCTTCATGAATTCCTCCATCAAGCAAGCGCAACGCGAAGGCGCGGCGATCGAGGATATCTCCGCGGGATTATCGCGCTCCATCGTCAAGAACGCACTATATAAAGTCATCCGCGTCTCCAAAGCCGAGGACCTTGGCAAGAAAATCGTCGTTCAAGGCGGCACTTTCCTAAATGACGCGGTCCTGCGCGCCTTTGAACAAGAGATCGGCTTCGAGGTCATCCGCCCCTCCATCGCGGGGCTTATGGGTGCCTTTGGGGCGGCTTTATACGCAAAAGAGCTCGGTGGCAAGGGTGGGCTCCTTTCTTTGGAGGAACTCAACCAGTTCACCTATGCATCCAAGCACATCACCTGCCATGGCTGCACCGCCCACTGCGCCCTTTCCTTATTGACCTTCCCGGGTGGACGTAAGTTCCTTTCGGGCAATAAGTGCGGCAAGCCCGAAGGCAAGAAAGATACCTCGGGCATCGATAATCTCTTCGCCTGGAAGAGGGAGCGCCTAAGCAAACGGCTACCTAGTCCTGAGAAGCCCATTGGCAAAGTGGGGCTGCCGCTTTGCCTAGCCATGTATGAGCAATTGCCTTTATGGGAGACCTTCTTCCATAACCTCGGCTTCGAAGTGGTGGTCTCGCCCTTCTCGACGCGGTCGATGTATCGCGCGGGCCAACGCTCCATCCCAAGCGACACCGCCTGCTATCCCGCGAAGCTCTTCCATGGCCACGTCGATTACCTATTGAACCAGAACGTCGATTTCATCTTCTACCCAAGCGAGTCCTATAACGTCAACGAGAACCGCGGCGACAACCACTTCCATTGCCCCGTCGTCGCCTATTATGGCGAGCTTTTGAAGCGGAATGACCCGCGACTTAACGACGAGAACTTCCGCGATCCCTTCCTCATGGTCGATGACGTTAAGCCAAGCGTATTAACGCTTCTAGAGACCTTAAAGGGATACCCTGTGACGAAAGTAGCGGTCCATGACGCCTATGTCGCGGGATACCAAGCGATGATGGATTACCGCGAGGAAACCAAAAAAGAAGGGGACCATGTAGCAAAATCCGCGAAGGAAAAAGGGAAAACCATCCTCGTCCTCGCGGGTCGTCCCTACCATATCGACCCCGAGGTAAGCCATGGCATCGACCAGCTTCTTGCGACCATGAACGTGGCGATCTTGACCGAGGATTGCCTCCGCTTTGACAAGAAGATCCGCCCGCACGTCCTCAACCAATGGACCTACCATGCGCGTCTATTTGACGCGGCCGCCTATTGCGCCTCCCACGAAGGGTATGAGCTCGTGCAGCTCGTGAGCTTCGGGTGTGGCGTCGACGCGATCACGACCGATGAGGTCCGCCGCATCCTAGAAAGCGCGGGGCATCTCTATACCCAAATCAAGATCGACGAGATCCAAAACCTCGGCGCGGTGAAGATCCGCCTACGTTCCTTGCTTGGGGCGCTTGAGGAAAGGAGAGGAAAATGAGCGAGACCAGAAAGCAATTCTTTGCCCGGCTTGGCAAAGAGCATTACACCATCCTCGTGCCGGACATGTGCCCGATTCAGTTCCATATCCTCAAAAGGGTCGTCGAGCTTAGCGGCTATCGCCTCGTCGTCATCTCCCCCGAGGGGCGAGAAGCCAAAGACGTCGGGTTAAGCGCGATCCATAACGACGCCTGCTATCCCGTCGTCATCCTCGCGGGCAGCTTCATCCAAGAGCTCCGCACTGGCAAATACGACTTAAGCAAGACCGCCGTCTTAATCTCCCAAACGGGCGGAGGATGCCGAGCCTCGAACTATCTTTCCTTATTCCGCAAGGCCTTCGAGAAGGAATTCCCGCAAGTCCCCGTCTTGTCGCTTAATTTCTCGGGATTAGAAAAGGATTTCTCCTTGCCCTTTACGCTTAAGAGGGCGCGGATGATGCTTGCGGGCGTCTGCTATGGCGATATGCTGATGAACTTGGTTCTTCAAAGCGAGCCCTATTATCCGAAAGACGAAGTCGACGCGGCCTTAAAGGATTGCCTCGATATGCTCGACCAGCAAATCGGCAAGGCCTCCTTCCTCCGCCGAAAAGCCAATTACCGGCATATCATCGAGCGTTTCTCCAACTTGACACCTCCTGAAAAGAGGAAGCCGCTTGTGGGCATCGTCGGGGAGATCTACGTCAAGTATTCCCCCTATGCCAACAACCATCTCGCTTCCTTCTTGGTGAAGGAAGGGTGCGAGGTCGTCTATCCCTCCTTGATGGAATTCGTGCAGTATTGCATCTATAACTCCATCGAGGACCATCGCCGTTATGGCAAGAACAAGGCGACCATCGCCTTATGGCAGCTCGCTTATCGCTACACCCTCTCCATCTGCAAAGAAGCGGAAGAAGCCCTAAAAGGAACGGGATTCCGCCCTTATGAGGATTTCCGTAAAGTGGTCGAAGCGGGGAAGAAAGTCATCTCCACCGGCGTGAAGATGGGCGAAGGATGGCTCATCCCGGCCGAGATGGTCGAATATACCTCCGGCGCGGTCAAGAATATCGTGGTGGTGCAGCCTTTCGGTTGCCTCCCCAACCACATCGTCGGCAAAGGGATGATTCGCCCCGTCAAGGCATTAAACCCCGACGCGAACATCGTTCCCATCGACTTCGACGCCTCCTCGACTTCGGTCAATCAGGAGAATCGGTTGAAGCTGATGCTCGCGAATCTTGGCTAGATTCCATTTCCAAAGACGGCGTTTCCCTCTTATGGACGTGCCGTTTTTCTTCAAGCGCGTCATAGATGCCCGAGAGGAAGACCGCGAGCAAGATGATGGCCCCACCGACGATGACGTTCCAAGAGAAGGGCTCGAAGGACAAGGAGATGCTTAAGATGGTCGCGATGACCGCGGACATAGGATTGAGGACCGCGCAGGTGATAGCGGAGACGCGCTTGATGGATGCGGTGCGCAAAATCCAGCATCCAACCGTGCAGATCACCGCGAGGAAAAGAAGCACCAGGATATGGCGGAATTCAAACGAATAGGCAAGCCCCTTCTCAAAGGGCAAGGCATAGGCGAAGGAAATAACCGTCATCACGAGGAGCTGAATGAAGACGTAGAGGAAGGGGTCCTTATCCTTGACGAAGACTTTGGTGAAGGCGATGTTGACCCCAAAGAGCAATCCTCCGATCGCGGAAAACGCCTCGCCAAGCGTCGGCGTGGTAAACAAAGCCGAGAAATCCATGCCATTCCCGCATAAGACGAACGCGCCAGCAAGGCAAAGGATGGAAGCAAACGCGCTTGCTATTCCAGGCCGCTTCCTCGTCAAAATCCAGATGGATAAGGGCACCGCGATGACGGAAAAACTCTCTAGGAACGTATTCTTGGATAAAGCGGTGGACTCTAGCCCGATGAACTGGAATAAGTAGGCCGAGCCCAAGATTAGGCCCGCGGGCAAGCAGATCCAATAGGACTTGTTGAGTTTGCGAAACCGTCCCGTAAATAGCAGGAATAGTCCCATCAGCAAGACCGAAACCGCCCCGCGAAGCGCGATGAGCAAAGCGGGGGAATAGGCCCCTTCGTCGAAGAGGTATTTGCCCGCAAGCGGGGCGAGTCCCCAAAGCAAGACGCATAAAACCATCCCGATATGCGACCAGACTCGTTTCGCGGATTCTTCCTTCATAACGCGCAAATCATAGCACCCACGCGCGCATAGAAAAGGGATATGCATCGATATTCGATGAAAAAACGCCCGAAATCTTCGCAAAACGGGCGTATTTTTTCAGGAAACTATTTATGGAAGGTCAAGATGAAGTCGACGTTAGGAACACGGTTCCCGACATAATTGCCCGAAAGCTCGAGTTTGAAGGGGTTCTTGGATGCGCCGCGAATGCGGAACGTTATGTGGAAATCCTCTTTTTGCTCGAGGCTTCTGGAGACGAGGCCGCAGATGGCCTTGGAGTCGCGGGAGGAGATGCGGTTCCAGAAAGAGTAGTTGGATAGTTCCTGCTGGAGCGCTTCCTTGGTCAGGCCGAGTTCGTTTTGCAAGCCGTTGGCGATGACGGTCATGTCCTGGCGCTCGTTGCGGATCTTTAGGAACACGAGGGTGTCGTTGGTGGTCTCGGCGATAAGGGACATCTGTTCGCGCAAGTCGGAGAGCTCGGTGAGGTCGCGGCAAGAGCAATAGAAGCGGGAATAGCCATCCTCGATGTCGCCGAGGAAATAGAAATTCATGAAGAAGGTCGAAAGCGATCCGTCGGTGCGATAGAAATGGATGACGCCCGTCGAGCCGTTGAGGCGGTTTTCCTTCGCATGACGCAAGAGCTCGAGCAAAAGCGGTACGTCCTCCTTCGGGCAGAAGCGGGCGATGTTATCGAGGCGCTCGGCGAAGTCCGGGACGCCGACGGCTTCATAGAATTGCTGGTTGAAGCGGACGATGTTGACTTCTTCGCCCTTCCACGTATAGACGCCGACGGGGCCGAGGATGTTATTGAGCATGGCGTCGCTATAGACGTTCTCATCGAGGAATTCGCGCAGGCGGAATTGCTCGTTGGACTTGGTGACGAAGCCACGGTCATCGATCATGTCGCCGTTTTGGATCAGATGCTCAAATTCCTCGCGGGACATCGGCTTATAGAAATAATAGCCTTGCACGTAACGGCATCCGATGGAACTGAGGAAATCGATCTGGCTCTGGGTCTCCACGCCCTCGACGATGATGGGGAGGGAGATGATCTTCGCCATATTGACGATGGATTCGACGATATGAACGCTTTTATTGAAGTTATCGCCATCGAGATTGAGGAACATCGCGTCGAGCTTGATGGCGTCCACGCTGAGGGTTCCAAGCATGTTGAGCGAGGAATAGCCAGAGCCGAAATCGTCCATTAGGACTAAGAAACCTAAGTCGCGAAGACGCGATACCAAATCGGCGACGGCATGCGTGTTCTCGGTATAGGCGGATTCCGTGATCTCAATCTTGATGTAATGGTGGTCGATGCCGTATTTCTTGCAGAGCTTATCAAAATAATCGGCGATGTCGATGGTCGCGATGTCGATGCGCGATACGTTGACGGAAATGGGGACGGCTTTATGCCCGGCATCGAGCCAATGCCTCAAAGAGATGGCGACCTTTTCCCAAAGGTATTTGTCGAGGTCCGTAATGAAACCGTACTTTTCTAGGACGGGGATGAAGACATCGGGCGGGATGCGGGTGCCATCGGGCTTAATCCAGCGGCAAAGCGCCTCAATGCCCACGATTTTGCGGTTGGAGATGCGGCATTGCGGTTGCAGATAGAAAGTGATTTCGTCGTTCTGCATGGCCCTCATGCAATCTAAGAGCACGCGGTATTCTTCCTCGGCCTTGATCTGAATCTCGGGGTCGAAGATATGGATGCGCTTAAGGAAGTCCTTCTTCGCGCGGTTGGTGGCGCTGGTGGCATGGTCGAGGGCGTCGCGGATGTTGTCGCCCTTGCGGCACATATAGATGCCAAAAGCAGGGCGGAAGCCCGCCGAGAAACCGAATTTGAGCGTGGTCATGCGGACTTGCTCATATAGGCTCTCTAGGCCTTTTTGGTCATAGGGGACGAACAAAGCGAAGTCGTCCGCGCCAAAATAGCCGGCGATGCCTTTATGGGTTTGGATATAGCGGTGGAGGATGGCGCCGATGCGGGCGATGAGAAGATCGCCTTCGGTGCGCCCATACCATTCGTCGAAGAGCTTGAAGTGCTCGACGTCGAGGGCGACGACGCACCAAGATTTGCCGCGGAGCTTATCGATGGCGGCTTGGGTCTGGTCCTCGAAGGACGCCTTGGTGAGAAGCCCCGTACCCTCATCGACTTCCGAGCGGAAGAGATGACCTTCTGTCGGGGTTTGGCCCGCGAAACGGGAATAGACGTTCTGCACGTCGAAGACATAAAAGCGGAAGACGCCCTCCTCTAGGCCATAGGCGCGGCCGGAGATGACGGCTTGCTCGACGTAGCGGTAGGTGCCGTCGGTGAGCTTATAACGGAAGTGGCTAAAACGGAAGCCAGGGTGCTTAGCGCTTGCTTGGCGGTCTATGATGTAATCGGGGTCCATGAGCTCGACGTAGATGCCGCGGTCATCGGGGTGGATGACGTAATCGCGGGCGAATTCAAATAAAGCACGGTACTCTTCGATGCTCGTGGGTGAGAGGTATTTACCTTCCACGTGGTAGAGCAACCGCGAGGTACCGTTCTTCAAATTGACCTCAGCCATCTCATCGCAGAATGAATTATCGAGGTAATCGCGCAAGGAAAAATGCTTCCTCTCTTCGAAGAACAAATCGTAGAAGGCCTTGGCGGCCTCATATCCGTTCAGTAAACGTCTACTCATATGCGAATGGTTCATCCGACAAAATTAGGGGATTTCTTCATGGAAGCGGTTACATTATAGACTACATTTTCCTGGTCGATGATCAAAATCGGTCGAACGCCGATTATTGTCCATATGGAAAGTCGCTGTAGTCGACCCCATTGGCCTCATCGGCCTTGCGGTTGCTGCGCGCGAGGGAGCGGAAAACGAAATTGAGGATGAAAAGCGGTAGGCCAAACCCCAGGCCAAGGCCACCGAAGACCATGCCGAGGATCCCAAGGACGAACGACACGCCGCCCGCGGCACCTTCGATGTTGCATTGGTAGGAGGCGCCATGTTGGACGCAAGCGCCGGAATCGATGAGCGACTGTAGACCCAAGACGAAGGTGATGATGCCTACGGTTAGCAAAATGATGCCCAAGATCAGCAGAACCAGCCCGACGGGCAGGAACACTTTGGCGAGAATGGAGTAGGTGCGCACTTTCCTTTTGTGCGTGCCGGCATATTGGTTCATGGGGTTTTGCCTCCTGTTATATTAGATTAGGATACTACCGAGCGTATCTTTTGCACCTTATTTCGGCGTGGGGTGGCATGCCTTTGCGGTACCCCGATTCCTCTTCCATGGGGATATGCTCGTCGCGGAAGATGAACAGAAGAGGATTGATGAGCCGCGACTGATAGGACTCGAAATGGCGGAGCATGGAGGCGGCCTCCCTTTCGTCGATGCCATGGTAAGCAAAAGTATCAATGGCGATTTCGTGGGCGTTTTGCAGGGAAAATGAGAGGATTCCGACCGTTTCATGGTCTTTTTTTAACAGGAAATGGCTATGCTTTGGAAGGATGTCTGGCAAGCCATGTTCCTTCGCGAAGCATGCGTATTCGATCGCTTCCTCCGCGCCCCAAAGCATCTTCAGGGTTAGGTGGCCATTTTCGGGATTTGGGTATTCCAAATGGTCGAAGTAAAGGCGGAAGGAGGAAGGGTCATGGAGCATCGTCGATAAGTTCGTCTTGGCCTCGGGCCGTTCTTCGTAGAGGCGACGCAGCATCTGCTTGCAGTATTCGCGCTCGGTGAACCCATCCGCAGGGCAGGTCTTGGCCATGACGGGGATATGCTCCTCCTTGGCGAGGGCAACGAGTTGCTCTTCGGCGGCGAAGATGAAGGGGCGGATGAAGGTGATGCCCGCGCGGTCTAGACGCATCTTCGGCTCGAAGGTCGAGACGGAGCCGCCATGGATCATGTTCATCCACAAAGTCTCCAAAGCGTCGTCGCGGTGATGGGCAAAGGCGACCTTGTTGCAGCCGAGTTTCTTCGCCACGTCGTTGATCGCGGCTTTCTTCATCCTGGAGCAGATGGAGCAAGGCACGTGCTTGCCGGGCTTGGTATGCTGCAAAAGGATGGGGTAGACCTCCTTGGAGTCGGAGACATAGAGGTCATAGCCTAAGCTTGCGGCGTATTCCTTCACGGGGCCGACGTCAAAGGAGGGGAAGCCAAGGTCGAGCGTGATGGGAACGATCTGGAAGTCCTTGCGGGAAAACTTTGTATAAAGATGCATCGCGTAGAGCAGGCACATCGAATCCTTGCCGCCGGAAATACCGATGGCGATGCGGTCGCCAGGGTCGATGAGCGCGAAGGTCTCGTCGGACTTCTTCACGCTTGCGAGTACGCTGCGAATCATGGGCATGGCGTTATTCTATCGTAAGCGCGCTCGTGTGGGTAGAGATGTTTCTATTAGGCGATGGCAAGCACAAAAGCCAAGGCGATTCATAAAAGAAAAATCACCGCGATTTGCAGGGATTTCTTCATAAATATGGCCTAATGGTCGAGAAATTGGCCTTCGAAGCAGCTCACGTCTTTGCCGTGTCCCTTCGCTTGATAAAGGTAGCGGTCGGCCTTGGCGAGGACGTCGGAGAAATCGCCTTGACGGAGCAATGCGCCGCCTAAGGAGATGCTGACGTAGGGCTTTGGGGCGCCTTCGGGGGATGCGATATGGGTGTCATAGACGCAGGTGCGCGCCTTCTCCATCGCCACCTTTGCACCCTCGATGCCCGTGACTTCGAGGATCAGGAGGAATTCCTCGCCGCCATAGCGGAAGAAGTCGAGGTTTGGAAGGGGGAAGGCCTTGCGGATGCTTTCCGCGACGAGCCGGAGGCAATTGTCCCCGCCAATATGGGAGAACTGGTCGTTGAAAAGCTTGAATTCGTCGATGTCGAACATGATGAAGAGCAGTTCCACGTCAAACCCCGCCTGGCGGGAAGACAAATCGGAGGCGAAATGCTTGAGGGCGGTGCGGTTTTTGCAGTGCGTCAATTCGTCATAGAGGGAATCGTTATAGATGCGTTCGTTGGCCATGACCTGGCAATAGTTCTTGCATTCGGCGAAGAAGAGCAGGCAATCGATCAAATAGGCGAAGATCGGGAGCGAGATGCAGACGATGATGTAATAGCTGACACCGCCGAGGCCATAACGGTTATGGCATGCGAGGGCGACGAAGGCGATGGTGAGCGATGCGTTGGCGTTAAGGATGATGTCGTCGATCCAATAGGGGGATTGCGATAATAGCAGCACGGAGACGAACAACACGGCGGGGCTTATGACCTCGCTTCCGGTGGCGTAGCCCATGGTCGCGTCGGTGTAGAGGGAGACGATGAGCTGCGTCAAGACGATAAAGTAGAAAAGGTCGATGGAAATGCGGGCGAGCAAGGTGGACCACTTCGCCTCGGCGCGCAACCGAGAGATTAGGTGCAGCGTGAAGACGATGGAGGAACCGAAGAATCCGACGAGTTGGCCGACGAAGGACCATAAGCCATACACTTCGACGTTATGGCCGCCCGAAGTGGCGATGTGCATGGTGAAAAGAAGGACGTTCGCGATGGAAAGGAACGCCGAAAGGAACAACCCGACGGCGCTAAGCCTGCCGCAGAGGTTGCGCTTGATCGCGAGGATGTCGCGGCGCACCAAATGCTCTTCCTTGATGACCCGCGATGGCAGCAAAAAGGAAAGTGAATGAAGAATCCGATATAGTGAGGAGTTCCTCCGCATGGCTTTATATTAACGCGTGGATGAATAATGGAAATCTCTTTTTCGTTGACAATTTTTTGTGGAAAGAATTGCCTCTATGCCTCCAGAATGTGGAATTTTTGGTTAAAACGTCCGATAATCCAAGCGCTTAGCTTTGACGTTTCGCTTTGGATGCGGCAGAGGTTTCTTGCTTCTTCTTGCGGAAATTCGCTGTTTTTTGAATGTGATTGGATAAAACTATTCGGCGTTTCATCACGATGGTTTAAGATGTAGGCATGGACGAAGACCGATTCTCCGAACTTTATCAAGAAGAAGACGAAATACGCGACGAGATGAAGGCGCTTTTTTTGCGTTATCTCGGCGTTTCGAAGAGAATTCTGCAGGCCAAGCGGGAAGAAGGCCTCCCGGCACTAGACCAAAAAAGGAAGCGGATGCTCCGCCAAGCCATCTATGAAGACGCGGACATCCTCATCCGGAAGTACTTTCAGCCCGTTAACGATGCCTTGATGGAGGCCAGCGATGCCTTTTCGCTTGACCTCGCCAATTCCCCGACCATCCGCGAGAAGACCATCCGCATCGCCTATTTTGGAACGGGGCCGAGCAATACGTATCTTTCCTTGACCAAGATGCTCCAAAAGAAAGGATATCGCTTCATCCAGGAGTATTCCCTCTACAAAAACCAAACCGAGATCGAGCTTTTTGGTACCACCTCCATCCACGATTTGGAGCATAAGCTCGTGACGGGGGAGGTCGATTACGCCTTCGTCCCTTATGTCAATTCCAACACGGGCGTCGTGATGGATACCTATCAGCTCATGCGCAACGTCCGCTTCCGCTTCGAGGATATCTTCGTCGATTACATCGTTCTCTACCTTTATATCGCTAGGCGCAACGTGGACAAGATACGCGATTTTCACGACATCGAGACCATATACTCCAACGTTCCCGCCCTCAACCAGTGCAGCGACTTCGTCAATGCCTATACCCCTTTCGCGACCTACCGCAAGTCCAGCAGCACCACGCAGTCGATCGACGCGATGCTCGCGGACACCACCCATCTCGCCGCCTGCTTCGCCAACGAGCGCGCGGACGAAAACGAAGCGGTGGTCCGCTTTCGGGAAAAGACCACGAGCAACAATAACGGTACCTATACCAAGTACTTGCTCATTAGCCTTCCGCGCCGTAATTCCCTGCGAAAAAAGCAAAAGGACCTTCGCGATTATTTCCTTGGTCATTACCTCTATACCAGCGAGCGGAAGCAAGGCCAAGCCCATAGCGTCGACGCGAAGAGCTACCGCGCCGTCGAGGTCGTCAAAGACGAGAAGGGGGAGCTCCATATGTCCGTCTTCACCTTCGGCAATAAGACGCAGAAGATCTCCCATTCCACAAAAGTGGAGGTGCACTATGACGATACGACAAGACAAGTTGTTCTAACCTATGATTATGCGGGGGAAAGCGAGAAAAGCACCGTCCGCGGCCACGCTTATCTCCAGGCGAAGGAAAGCGTCTTGCGCAACCCAAACCGCCGCATCCATGGCGAATATTTCGGGGACAACAACGGGAAGTCGGGCACCCTTGAATACCGCCGCATCAGCAAGAAAGAGTTCGATTTACTGACGGAGTGAATGCGATATGGATTACGATGTTTTCATTTCTTTCCCGCTCACCGAGCATAGAAGCAGTTTCAAGGAAACCATCAATACCAAGGACTTTTACATCGCGAAGAAGATCCATAGCGTCCTGCAGAACCTGCTGCACGTCCATACGTTCTTCTCCGACGTCTCCTTGCTCGATAACGACAAGACCGATTTCTGGGCCAAGATCCATGAAGTCATCCCGCGTTCCTTAGTCCTGGTCATCGTCTTGACCAAGGCCAAGGACTATGAGCGATTCTATTGCGCCGAGGAGCGGCGGCTTTACTATGAGTCCCACCCATCGGACAAACGCAAGATCTATTTCGTCTGCTCAAAGGCGGTGAAGCGCCACATCAAGGAATTCGATATCTTCGACGTCGAGGAGGGCAAGCCCGAAATCATCCTTTGGGAGGAACTTCGTCAGCAGCAGAAATTCTATAACTTCATCAACAATTACTTCGGCAAGAACGAGCCCGGGAAGGATGAGGAAGTCCTCATCTGCACCAAATGCGAGAAAGTGTTCTACAAGGATAACCATATCGGCACGATGTGCGTCCATCATGATAAGTCCGAGATCAAAGTCGACGAAGAAACGCTCAGCGTCCGTTTCAATTGTTGCAACAAGGTGATTCGCATCGAGAACAAGAACGCCTTGTTCGACATCGCGCCTGGCTGCGTGCAAGAGCCAAACCACACGTTCGAATAAGATTTTGTCGCGCTTTTCGGCATTATTCCCGCAAGAAGGCAAGAACGTGCTAATATCTTGGCATGCCGGAAATCAAAGGACCCAAGAAGGAAAAAAAGCCCGCGGACTTGGAGGCGAATCCAAACGAAGTCGTCTCCGCCTATTCCGAAGAAGGGAAGCTCCGCCAGGAAAAAGCGG
The DNA here is from genome assembly GCA_017450325.1 of Bacilli bacterium. Lineage (GTDB taxonomy): Bacteria > Bacillota_I > Bacilli_A > RFN20 > CAG-826 > Alloenteromonas. The sequence goes on from JAFSVB010000152.1 coordinate 17,310, forward strand.
CCCGCAACGACCGCCTTTTCCGCATCCTCGCCGTGACGATGGTCTTATTGATGATCGGGGGCGCGGTGCTCTTCATCGTCATGAATTCCATCTACCATTTCTTCTAAAAGAAAACTTTTTTACGATTTTTTGCTCCACTTCGCGATTTGACGTCTATATGTGAGTGGAGGTGTTTTTTATGAAAGATAGCAATTCCGCTTTCTCCATGGCCAAGGTCATGAAGTGGGTCCCCATCCTTTTAGGCATCGTGTCGTTGCTTCTAGGCGTGGTCGCCTTGATGGTGAAGATGGATAACGAAGCCGCGAAGGCCAATATGCTTCTGTTCGGCGCGTTCGGCCTTTTCGGGGTGACGAGGATGGTGTTTGGACTCGGGATATCCTCGGCGTTTGAGTTCATCGGCCGCATCGATGAAAAAACGTCCCAGCTCACCGAGAGCGAGGACGATATTCCACCCGGGGCTTAATCCTTGTCGGGCTTGAGGCGGCCGCGGGGTTTGCCACGATTCTTCGCACCTTTAGCGAAGGGCTTACCCTTGCCTTTGAAGTTCCCTTTGCCTTCAAAGGGCTTGTCGCCATGGAAGCGCGGCTTCTTCTCGTCGCCCTCCTCATCGCGCTTTTCGCCATAGTTCCTCTTGCCTGAGAAGCCTTCTTTCTTGCCGAAAGGACGCGTCTTGCCTTGGTAGGGGCGAATGGGGCGCGGCTTGAAATGGGGGCGCTCTTCCTTCGGCTCTTCTTTGGGAGCGGCTTTGGCGGCTTCGGCTTCCTTCGCGCGCTCGGTCTTCTCGTCCTTGATGGCGTTTTGCTTCTTGAGCTCTTCAAGCATCGCAAGGCCCTCTTCTTCATTGAGAACCTGGACGCCAATCTTCTTTAAGGCGCGGGTCGTCATGCCTTCGCCAGAGACGAGCACGTCGTTGAAGTAGCCATTATGGACCTTATGGACGCCGCAAGAAGGGGAGTTCTCCTTCATTATGGCGAGGCGAATGCCTAAAAAGGAGCAGATGGACGTGGCTTTATAGGCCCCAAGGTTAAAGGCCTTGGTGACGTCGGTGCCATCTTCGCGGTAAACCGAAGAGCCACGGATCTCGCTCGGGGCGCGGGGCGTGGGGAGGCCGCCTTCGACTTCGGGGCAAAAGGGAACCAAGTCGAAATACTGGTTCAGTTCCTCGACGTAGGAAGCTTTGTTATCGCCCCCTTTGTAGGTGCATTTTTCGCCAAGCAGGCAAGCGGAGATCAATATCTTTTCCATCGGCGACAATCATATCGGATTTGATGGAGGATGCAAGGCAAAGCATACGCGCGCATAGGAATCATGCGCGAAGGACCGAGGTTCGTTATCACGCTTCCTGCGCACGCCCGCTATAATAGATAAAGCCGTATGAAAACCCAACGCCGCGACTATCAGCTCGAGGGAGTCACCTATCCCGCGACCATCACCTACAAGCGCATGAAATCCATGACGATGCGCCTGGATACCGAAAAGGGGACCTTGCGGGTCTCTTGCCCGACCTACACCCGGTTAAGCGATATCGATGCCTTCGTATGCAAGCACCTTCCTAGACTATGCAAGAAAGTATCGAAGAAGAAGGAACCTTACGATGGTATGAACCTTTATGTCTTCGGAGAGAGTAAGGAAGTAGGGGAACTTGAGCCGGCGGAGGTCATCGCCTATTATCGAAAGGTCGGCTTGCCTTACGTCCAAGGCCGCGTCGATTACTACAAAGCCCTCATGGGGATATCGGCCCCTTACAAAGTGAGGATGCGCGACATGCGCCGGACCTACGGCTCCAATTCCAGGGCCACCCATTCCCTCACCTTCCAATGCCGCCTCATGGCCTTCCACCCCTCCATCATCGACTCGGTGGTGGTCCATGAACTCGCCCACCATTACCAATTCGACCATTCCAAGAAGTTCTACGACATCGTCTACCGTTATTGCCCCGACTACGACAAGCTAAGGAAGAAACTGATCCATGACCAATTCGAAGGATAGAATCACCTCCCGCGCCAACCCGCGCGTCAAGGAAATCTGCCGATTGAAGGATAGCCCCTCCGCGGAGGCTTTCCTCGTCGAAGGGAAACATCTATGCGACATGGCCTATGAGGCTCAGGCGTTGCTTGAGGTCTTCACCTTGGAGGAGGTCGACTATAAAAATGTCCCCGAGACCCTCGTGTCCGAAGACGTATTGCGCAAAATCGCCTATTCGCCTAGTCCGAGC
>JAFSVB010000153.1 GCA_017450325.1 Bacilli bacterium
GCGGAATCCGCGCGGTTGGACTTGAACCAACGACCCCCGGCTCTTCATGCTGGAAATAAGCTCGGCCTCGCATCTCTTGGACTAGCTAATGTAGATTTTGATCTGGATGAAATAAGCTTAGTCTCGAGCTACCTTACCCTCGGTGGGATAGCACTTCATTATAAACTACGGCCACAGCATCTAAAAGACCCGCGCCGATGCACAAACGCTCTTGCGAAGCGACAAATGGGTGGGAACGCCATGGAAATTCGTTGCAAAAGCGCCCTTCATTGAGTCGAAACATCGTATTTTTGGCACCGAAATGGATAATTGGTGCGTATTTGTATGAAATCTCGACTTTTTTCTTTATCATATAAATAACGTCGCAACGACCCAAGGCACATGGAACAGCTTTATCAGTATTTCCTTAAGAACTTCTTCCTTATTTGTCTTTCTTTTGGCGTCATTTTCATGGTCCTGCGCGGTTATCGAGTAAAGCGCGTCGTCGTTCTCATGCCGATTCTAATCGTCTCCTCCGCCGTGCTTCTTTCCATCGCCTACGCCGTTGAAGTAGCCTGCTTGCCACACCCTGAGCTCGTATTCCTTGCGACATTCTGCTTCTTCTTAGGCTTTGCCATACGTCCTCTCGTCCTATATTTCTTCTTGCGCATCCAAATAACCAACCGCATCATCCTGCGCATCGCCGTCGGCTTGATCATCGCCAACGCGGTCATTTACGCGATGACCTTGTTCATCAACGTGCCGCAAATCAGCCACCTCGTCTATTGGTATCAAGACGAAGGCGGATCGCTCGTCCATCACCGCGGCCCGCTTTATTTCGCCAGTTACTTCATCGTCGGCATCATGATGGCCTACCTCATTTTTTTCTCGCTGGCTTCTTTAAAGGGGCCTCGCAGGAAAGACGCCCTCGCAAGCTTAATCTGCGTCGCTTTCATCGGCTTGGCCGTTCTGCTTGAAACACTGCTCGTCGCGGATAGTCTTTTGAACACTACCATCGTCATCGCCTGTCTCTTCTACATCGTTCACCTATATCAGCAAGCGAGTAACAGAGACGGCTTAACGAACCTTTTTGACCGCAAGACCTTCTATGCTGACCGCGACCGCTTTGGCGCACGGGTTCACGGAGTGATATTGGTCGACATGAACTCATTGAAATTAATCAACGACACCCAAGGCCACGACGCGGGAGACAGCGCGATCATCGCCATCGCCCAAACCATGCAGCATTGCGCAAAGCACCATAACGTCTTCATCTACCGCATGGGCGGCGATGAATTCCTCGCGGTCTCTTTGTCCGAAAAAGAGCACTTGCTCGAGGACATGTCCGGGGCGATTAAAGAAGAGATGAAGAAGACTCCTTACAGTGTCTCCATTGGCTTTGCATATAAAGAAAACTCTGCAGAGCCCCTCTCAATTGCCATGAAAAGGGCAGAAGAGATGATGTATGACGACAAGGCGGAATACTATCGCACCACAGGGATAGAACGCCGTAGACATTGAGATTCTTTCTTGATTTGTATTCGCTTTCATCCTGTGCCTCGCTTGCTTTTTTCTCCATATGGAGCATGATAAGCACGCCCGAGGTAATAAATGTCATTCGTTGGATATTTAGACGACAACTGGGCGCTGATTCTCTTGCTCGTCGCTTTGGCGATCTTGAATCTGACGACCGTGCACTTCTCCAAGAGGGTTGTTCTCTCCGTCTTTTTCGCCATCGGCCTCATCGCTGTTTTATCCGTCGTGGAATACATTGAGGTTTGGCTTGGCCAGCAGGCAACGTATAGCATCTGGCGCGCCATCCTCACTGCGCTAAAGTACTCAATACCTCCCTTTTTGCTCGTTCAGATCGGCTTCTTTGTCTTTCGACAGAAAATCTACATTTTCCTGCCCGCCGTCGTCTTGTTCATCCTTTGCTTAATCTCCGTTCCCACAGGCATCGTTTTCTATTTCACCGAGGATAATGTTTTTGTTCGCGGCGTCTTAGCCTATCTTCCGTTCATCGTCGACGGGCTCTACGTAGTGTATCTGACGTTCCTCATGCTGCGGCAAAACAGCAAAACGGCGCGCGACTTGATTCCCACCATCTTCCTCGCCGCTACCATCGTCGCCATTCTCATTCTGCCGATCCTCACCGACGGCTTTGACAAATGGTTCTGCACGGCGATCGCCATCGATACACTCGTCTACTTCCTCTTCTATTTGCAGCAAGTCACCAAGACCGACCCCCTCACGACGCTGCTAAACCGCCAGAGCTATTATTCGGATATTTCCCGTAGTCGGATGGATATCTTCGCCGTCGTCTCCATCGACATGAATGGCTTGAAAGTCCTAAATGACACTCAAGGCCACCTCGCGGGCGACAAAGCCCTCGCCACGATTGCGGAAGCCATCTCCTCGAGCCTGCGTTTCCGCCAACGCGCCTACCGTATCGGCGGTGACGAGTTTGCGGCTTTGTGCTTGCAGGATAACGAAACCGAGGTGCGCGCCCTCGTCGCCCGCATCCGTTCGGCCATCGCCATGACCCCTTATTCCATTTCCATCGGCTATGCCATCGTCGATTCCAAAGGCGCGATTGATGAAGCCTTTGCGAAAGCCGACGCGGTCATGTACGAAGAGAAGAAGAGATACAAGCGCATCCACGAAGCTGAAATCGGCTCGAGGTAATACCTTCATTGGATTCAGTTCCTGTCGGTTTTTCCCCAATTAACGCGTAAAGGCTCTCTATATAAATAGAGGAATTCTTTCAATGTACCGTTTTCAAGGCTCCAAAAACGGCAAGAGAATCGCATATTGATTCCCGTTTTGTCAAACCCAAAACCGCAAGTTTGCGTCAGCCATTTGCAATTCTGCGCGCCAAAACTCATGTAAGCGCTTGCTTAGGATATAACTTGTTCACACATCATGGGAGCACAAAACATGAAAAACCAAACAAAAATAGCGTTCTTTTTTGCCGCTAGCATGCTTCTTGCAGCCTGCGGACCGAGCGCGTCTTCCTCGAGTTCTGCTCCGGAAGTCTCCTCATCGAGCCCCACCCCGTCTCAAACTTCCGAGACTCCGGCATCTTCAAGCGAGGTGCCTGCAGGTGAATCCTCCACCCAAGCCCCGGATACCAGCGTGCCTACCCCAGACACCAGCACGCCAACCCCAGACACCAGCACGCCGACTCCGGATACCAGCGCCCCGGTCCAGGATTCCAGCGCCCCGGTCCAGGATTCCAGCGAAGCGACTCCTACCAAGCCCTTCCACACCTGGCAATTAGTCGGAAGCGCAGAGGACATTGGCGAATGGGGTTTCGAAAAGGCCCCATCCTTCGTCTATGATGCGGCCACCGATGCGCATAGCATCACCGTCACTATGTACCGTGGCACGCAGTTCAAGGCCGTCGCGGACAAGACCTGGAGCGATGCCACCGAGGTCTATACTCAGATCATCGACTCCTTCAATAACGCCGACATCCTCGCCGCGCAGGGCAGGAATGTCCAGGTCAAGAAGTCCGGTGAATTCGTCATCACCATCAAGGATGTCGAATCCGTCACCGCCGCGGATGTCAACGTCGCCTACACCGAAGTGGAAGACCCCGTCGTCAAGCCGCTCCATCAGTGGGCGGTCGTCGGCCAGCAAAATGGTTGGGACCCCGCGAAAGGCATCGCGTTCACCTATGACGAGGCCTCGGATACCCATACCTTGGAAATCGACGCCGTAAAAGGCGACTCCTTCAAGATCGTCGCCGACTTCAAATGGGGCATCGAAATCGGCACCGGCTTAGTCACCGCCGCCAATGATTCCTCTCTCCTTGTCGTCGAAGGAAATGACAAGAACGCCCAATTCCAGAAATACGGCAAGTGCACGATCACCATCAAGGACGATATCGATGTCACCGCCGCGGATAACGGCGCAAGCAGCATCAGCGTTTCCTTCCAAGAAACCCAGCTCAGCCGCTGGTACGTCGTCGGCATCTTCGACGGAAAGGCCGTGTGGGATGCTTATCAGACCAGTCTCATCTTCAGCTATGATGCCGAAACCAAGATTCACACCCTCCAGCGCGAATTCAAATCCGGCGACGCCGTGCGCTTCCTCGCCGACCGTAGCTGGAATACCGCATATGGCAAGGTCTTTGCGGAGAAGTTCAACGACTCCGCTTACCTCGGCTTCTCGAACGATGGCAACCTCGAATTCAAAGCCGATGGCAAATACACCTTCACCATCGCGGATAACGCCTTGACCCTTACGGATCCGACCTCGGCCATGACCGTCTCGCTCGAAGGCTATGTCCCCACCCCCGTCGAGGAGAAGGCGAATCACTACTACTCCCTCGTCGGCCAGCCCAACAACTGGGATAACAACCATGGCGTCGAATTCACCTATGACAAAGAGACCAAGACGCACACCCTCGCCTACGACGCGCTTAAGGGCGACATGTTCAAGGTCCTCGCCGATAAGTCCTGGGACATGAAGCTCGGCAAAGTCCTCGTCGAAGCTGCGGACAACCTAGATATCCTCGTTTCTGAGGGTGCCGAAAACGATCTCAACGCCATGTTCGTCAAAAACGGCAAGTACACCTTCACCATCAAAGACACCGAAGGCCTCCCGACCAAAGAGGACATCACCATCACCTGCTCCCCGGCCGAGAACGTCACCAACTGGACGGCCCTCGGAGACTTCAAGGAACCGACCTGGAACTTTGCTGGCGGCCAAGTCGGCGTTTATGACGCCACGACCAAAGAGCACAAGATCACCATGAAGCTCTATGCCGGCAACGAACTCAAGATCCTTGCGAACCGCTCTTGGGGCAACGAGTTCGGCGGCGTCTTCGTCGACAAACTCGGCGACGAAACCAAGCTCAAGAAAGGCGAAGGCGAAAAGCCGAACATCGTCGTCGTCGAATCGGGTGTTTATACTTTTGCTATCAAGGACACCGCCCTCACGCTCGAAAACATCCTTGACGGCATCGCGGTCACCTTCGAAACCCCTGAATACGTCGATGTCTACTTTGAAGAGCACACCCAATGGGCGAGCGACGGCGCGGCAACCTACGCCTATATCTTCACCACTGGTCATGAGCTGAAAGCTTGGCCGGGCGTTCCCTGCGACAAAGTCGGTACCGTCGACGGCCATGCCATCTGGCACATCACCGTCAACTACTCCCTCTATGACAAAGTCGTCTTCACCCGCACCAGCCCCGAAGGTATGTACTGGGATGCTCGTACCCCGGACTTAGACCTCGCGGAGTTCGATGCCAAGACGCCTCTATATGACATCTCGGAAGCCGAGCAAGTCTTCGGCGGCAACGCCAATGGCAAATGGGAAGAATACACCCCTGAACCTGCCACTCCCGCCGCTACCCTCGCTCCCGTCTTGGAGCGTGGCAACGCCGCGACCAGAATCGAAGGCGCTGGCATCCACATCTTCCTCGATAACGCGAAGCTAGGCCTCAATGGCGAATCCGCCGGCGTCGCCAAGGACACCATCGAAGCTTCCATCGTCGACATGGCTAGCGTCACCTTCTCCGAGAAGTTCTTCTCCGACTTCGACGAGGGCACCCACAGCGTCCGCCTCTTCCTCGTCGCCAACAGGGGCTTGGACCAGGGCGAAGTCGTCGTCAACTTCAGCTTCAGCGTCGGTGAAACCAAATACGCCGCTTCCGTCTCCTTCAATAATGGAGCATTCGTCTCCGCTGGCGCGGTGGTCGTCCCCGAAGAGACCCCCTCGACCCCCGAAGGCAGTGCTGTCACCATCCTCCAGCGCGGCAACGCCGCAACCAGGATCGAAGGCGCGGGCATCCACATCTTCCTCGATAACGCAAAGCTAGGTCTCACTGGAGAGTCCGCTGGCGTCGCCAAGGACACCATTGAAGCCTCCGTCGTCGGTAACGCCGACATCACCTTCTCCGAGAAGTTCTTCTCCGACTTCGACGAAGGCACCCACAGCGTCCGCCTCTTCCTCGTCGCCAATAGGGGCCTAGACCAAGGCGATTACACCGTCTCCTTCAGCTTCTCCATCGGCGAGACCAAATACGCGGGTACCGCTTCCTTCACTAACGGCGCCTATAACGTCCCGAACGCCTAATCGGCACCTCATCCAAATTCATGGCCGTTTGCCTGCGCAAGCGGCCTTTTCTTTCAAAAAGTAGTGGGTTTTGCGGTGATTTTGAGTGCTTTATCATTTACGCCTACAATTGAGAAAGACGGAAACGGCCAAATCCTTTACAATGTGGGCGGTATGTCACAACAAATGAACCTATTCGAAGATGAGGCTATCAAGCTTGAGCCTCTTGCGGCGAGACTGCGCCCAAAAGACCTCGACGACTTCGTCGGCCAACGCCACCTTTTAGGAGAGGGAAAAGTGCTGCGCAAACTCATCGAGGGCGACCAAGTCGGTTCCATGGTTTTCTGGGGGCCGCCTGGCGTAGGAAAGACCACCCTCGCCTCCATCATCGCTCGCCGCACCAAGTCGCGCTTTATCGACTTCTCCGCCGTCACCTCCGGCATCAAGGAAATCAAAGCCGTGATGGAATCGGCGGAACAGGCGCGCGCCTTAGGGGAGAGGACCATTCTCTTCGTCGACGAAATCCACCGCTTCAACAAAGCGCAGCAAGACGCCTTCCTCCCCTATGTCGAGAAAGGGTCCATCATCCTCATCGGCGCGACAACCGAGAATCCTTCCTTCGAAGTCAACGCCGCTTTGTTATCGCGGTGCAAAGTATTCGTCCTCAAGGCACTAGAAAAGGAAGATATCCTCGCTTTGCTTCACCGTGCATTAAAAGACCCTGAGGGCTTTGGCGATATCCCCGTGGAGATCTCCGAAGACGCGCTCTCTATGATTGCCGTCTTTTCCAATGGCGACGCCCGCAAAGCCTTGTCCACATTAGAGATGGCCGTGCTCAACGCTTCCGCGAATGACCAGGGGCAGCCCGCCGTCACGATGACGGACATCGAGGAGATCACCTCCAAGAAGTCCTTGCTCTACGACAAAGGCGGCGACCAGAAATACGACATCATCTCCGCCCTCCATAAATCGATGCGCAACAGTGACCCCGACGCGGCGGTCTATTGGCTAGCGCGCATGCTCGAGGTGGGCGAAGATCCTTTATATATCGCGCGTAGGCTCATCCGTTTTTCCGCCGAAGACGTCGGCCTCGCCGACACCCATGCGTTGCCTCTAGCGACCTCCGCCTTTGAGGCTTGCCACCATATCGGCGTGCCCGAATGCAACGTCATCCTCGCCGAGACGGTCATCTATCTTTCCTTAGCCCCGAAAAGCAACGCGGCCTATGTCGCTTACGAAGAAGCCGCTTCCGACGCCTCGAAGCAGCTCGCTGAGCCCGTCCCTTTGCAAATCCGCAACGCTCCAACGCGTTTAATGAAGGACCTTGGCTATGGCGAAGGATACCAATACGCGCACGATTTCGACGACAAGCTCACCGCGATGGTCTGCCTCCCCGACAATTTAAAGGACAGGCGTTACTATCGTCCTGGCCAAGAGGGATTTGAGGCGAAATATTCCGCGCGCCTTGAGCAGATCCTCACTTGGAAGAAAGCCCACCGCAAGAAATAGCCCCCTGCCGAATAAGAAAAAAATATTCCCGTTATGTGTAAGCGCTTGCACGCATTTTTAGGCTCGGATAATGTTGCCTTAGTCAATTACAGGAGTTTTATCTATGGGTAAAGACAAGAAAGGGAAACCATTAGTCGGCGCGATCGTCTATTCGGCGGCCGCCGTGTTGACCCTCAGCGTCGCCATTGCGGCGCAGACGGTGACGGCCTATTACGACGCGGTCATCCGCGACTTCATGGGCGTCATCGGCGAAAAGAAGGCCGAGGAAATCGCCGATGGTCTCGACAAGCAGTACAACAAATCCCGCTTCGATAGCGTCGAGGAACTCGATAAGTACGAGCGCGACCTCGTCCGCGACATCGGCGGGGAAGGCTATGTCCTTTTAGAGAATAAGGATCATGTCCTTCCGCTTTCCACAAGCGCGAGCGCGAAAACCAAAGTGAGCCTCTTCTCGCATTCTTCCGTCGACCTTCTCGCCGGCGGGACGGGATCTGGCACCGGCAGCCTCGACGTCAACCTCAAGGACGCCTTCGCATCTCAAAACTTCGAGGTGAACGAAAAGCTTTGGAACTTCTATTCCGGCAATTCGGGCAGCTACCGCGGCCCTGGCTCGGTCGTCTATGGCCATGGCGAAGAGGATTGGCGCATCAATGAATGGCCTCTTAGCCGCTTACAAGCCCAAAGCGGTTTGCTCGAAAGCGCGCAGGGCACCACCCCGATCTTCATTCTCTCGCGCACCGGTGGCGAAGGGCGTGACCTCGCCCGCTCGATGTACCGCCATGCCTCCATCGAGGAGGATAAGGCCAAGCACTATCTCGAACCCGATTCCGTAGAACTTGAGATCCTCGGTTATCTCAACGATCACTTTGAGAACGTCATCCTCGTCGTCAATGCGAATAACGCGATGGAGCTTGGCTGGGTATCCGCCTATAGCCACATCAAATCCGTCCTTTGGGTCCCTGGCGGCGGCGGACAGACCGCGAATTCCCTCGTCGACGTCATCTCCGGCCGCAAGAACCCAAGCGGCCATCTCGTCGACACCTTCGTCTACGATAACTTCTCCTCCCCCGCGATGGCCAACTTCGGTGACATCATGTACACCGTCGGCGGCAAGCCCGCCCTCGCTTGGGGCAATTCGATGCAGGACCTCGCCAATACCAATAGCCAGCATAACGTCTACTACGGCATCTCCTATGACGAAGGCATCTACGTCGGCTACAAGTACTACGAGACCCGTTACTTCGACAAGTTGATGAACCAGGGTAACGCGGGTACTTACGATTATGACGCGACCGTCCTCTATCCCTTTGGATATGGTCTCTCCTACACGAGCTTCCAATGGAGCGGCTTCGACCTATCCCCGCTAGGCCCTGATGGCAAAGCGACCGTCAAGGTCACCGTCAAGAACACCGGTGAGGTCGCGGGTAAGGAAGTCGTCGGAATCTACCTCAACGCCCCCTATACCGCCTACGATAAGACCAACCACATCGAGAAGTCCGCGACCTCCTTGATCGGATACGCGAAGACCAGTCTCCTCGCCAAAGGCGAAAGCGAGACTCTGAGCATCGTCATCGACAGCGACGACTTCAAGAGCTATGACGATGTCTCCGCGAAGACCTATATCCTCGAGGATGGCGACTACAAAATCACGGCCGCCAAAGACGCCCACGCCGCCACCGATAATTTTCTGAAGACCTTCGGGGTCGACGAAGGCGGCGATGCCTCCTTTGTGGGCACGCTCTCCTTCGATGAAGAAGGCGCGGATTATAAGCGCATCGGAAAATCTCTTTCCGGCGCAAGCGTCACCAACCGCTTCGATGGTGCGAACTACATCGCCCGCGATAAATACCTCACCCGCAACAACTGGGAAGGTTCCTTCCCCGTCACCCACGGCAATCAAGATGCCCACTTCGAATCCCATTATTCGGAGCGTAACGGCTATACCTATCAGGAGGAAATCACCCCCGAGTTGCTCGCAAGGCTCCAGATGAAAGGCACCGCCGAAGCCGCGAATAACCCGACCCGCGACGAAGAAGTCGCATCGGGCGTGACCGGATTTGGCCAAGCGGGCGAGATGGAGCTCATCGATGTCCGCGGCAAATCCTTCGCGGATGTTGATTGGAGCAAGCTGGTCGACCGCATGAGCGAAAACGAAGTCGGCACGATCCTCAACCTCTCCGGCTACACCACCGGACGTTCCGAAGCCATCAAGAAGCCCGGAACCTCCGACCTCGACGGCCCGATGGGTCTCAACCTCATGGCCACCCACGAACCCTTCTCCATCGCCTATCCCGCCGAAGTCACCATCGCCGCGACCTGGAACGTCGAGCTCTCCAAAGCCCATGGCGACGCCATCGCGTTAGACGGCCTTCGTAGCAACGTCCTCGCTTCTGGCTGGTACGGCCCAGGCGTCAACATCCACCGCACCCCCTTCTCTGGCCGTAACTTCGAATATTATTCCGAAGATCCCTATATGTCCGGCACGATGGCCCATGGCGCCATCAAGGCCGCGGCCGAAAACGGCATGTACTCCTTCATCAAGCACTTCGCCCTCAACGACCAGGAAGACCACCGCGACCAAAACGGCATCTGCGCTTGGTCCAATGAGCAGGCGATGCGCGAAATCTACCTCAAGCCCTTCCAGATGGTCTTCGAAGGTGGGACCGTGGAAACCCGTTATTATGACGGAGAAACCCTAAAAACCGCGCAAACCCCCGTCGCTTTGGCGGTCATGACCTCCTTCAACCGCATCGGCGACACTTGGGCAGGTGGCGACTTCCGCCTCATCACCGAAGTGCTTCGCGAAGAATGGAATTTCCAAGGACTCGTCCTCACCGACTACTCTGGTGGCGCGACCTCCTACATGCATACCGTCCAGATGCTTCGCGCCGGCGGCGACGCGCAGCTCTCCCAATATGGCGAGCCCTTCAAAGACTTCACCCCCGCGAATACCTACTACGCGAAGAAAGCGATGAGCCACGTCCTCTACACCGTCGCCAATTCCAACGCGATGAACGGCTTCATCCACGGCACGAACCTCGGTTCGGCTGGCTTCCCCAACTACTACTTCGTGTTGATTGGACTCTATGTCCTCGCTGGCGGACTCCTCGTCGCAGGCATCGTCTATTGGACACGCTTCGCCCGCAGCAAGAGACGGCAAGACTAACCATCCACCTAAGCCCTGGCTCGACGTCAGGGCTTTTTCAATGCTTGAAAACAGCGACCAATCCAACATAATTAAATGCAGGGAAGACATCATGGTCACCAAGATCGCCATCGTCGAAGACGAAGAAGCCCCTTATAACTTGCTCGCAAGCCACATTCAGCGCTTTGCTGAAGAGACCGGGCAGGAGTTTTCCATCGAGCGCTTCGACAAAGGCAACGCGTTCCTGCTTGAAAAGGACATGGGCTTTGGGGTGGTCTTCCTCGATATCGAACTGCCGGACCTCGATGGCCTTTCCATCGCCAGGCGCTTCCGCGAAACCAACAAGATCGCCTCCATCGTCTTCGTGACCAACCTCGCCAAATACGCGCAATACGGCTATGAGGTCGACGCGATTTCCTATCTTATTAAGCCAGTCACTTATGACTCGTTTACCTTGGTTTTCCGCAAGGCCCTCAACGCCTATTCCCAGAACGAGGAGTATGACTTCGTTTTCAAATTGCCTGGGGGTTTGCAGAAGATTTCCATCAAAAAGCTCATGTATGTGGAAATCCTCGCCCACATCATCCATTACCATCTCACCGACGAAACCATCGAGAAGACGGGCACGATGAGCAAAGTTGAGAAGCTCCTTGCTCCCTATGGGTTCTTGCGCTGCCACAACGCCTACTTAGTGAATCCCGCCTTCGTCCGTGGCATCCATCAAAACGAAGTGGTCGTCGGCAGCGAGAACATCCCGCTCGCCCGCGCGAAAAAGAAAGCGTTCCTCGAAGGGCTCTCCCATTATTACTTAACCAAGGCGGGCAAAGATGAACTTCTATGACATCACCATCCACGACTTCCTCGAGACGTTGGTGGAATGGGTCTTTGAGTATTACGTTCTCGGCTTTGGCCTATTTTGGTCCATGCCGAAACGGAGCCGTTTTCCGCTCCGTTACCTGCTTGGCATCGCTTTGCTGATTGGGATATCCTACCCGTTAGCCATCTTCTATAACCTATATGGATATCTCGCGGTGGGGCGGGCGTTCGTCTACATAACGCTTTTCTCCCTCTCGGTGGTCCACCACATCTTCTGCTATAAAGCCGAGATCCTGAAGACCATCGTCTTCTGCGACCTCGCCTATCTCTTACAAAACGCCTGTTACAAGATCTTCATCGCCGTCTATTCCACCATCGCCTATGCAAACGGAGGCTTAGGCAACGTCACGCTTTGGCAATACAAGCTCATTTACTACCTGCAACTAGCGGCCCAATATACCGCGCTTTACTTCACGTTGATTCCCGCGGCCAGACGCCGCCTCATGGACCGGCCCTTGCCGCGGTTTGTCGTTATCATCTCGGCCTTCACGGTCATCGTCTCCGTCGTCTATAGCGCCATCCAGGACATCTATATCCAGAAAATCGCGGACGACCTCTATGGCTCCCCGGACCTCTCCGTATTCCTGCTACGGCAAAACGGCAACCTCGCTGCTTTGATGCTCGACGGCGCCATTGTCATCCTCTTGTTCGCCTATAGTTTCAGCCATGCCCTCCGCAAGGACATCAATGACCTGCATTATTTGATGCAGCAAAGCGCCAAACAATACGAGATCTCCCAGCAAACCATCGACACCATCAACATCAAATGCCACGACATGAAGCACCGCATCAACAAAATCGTCGGCGGTTCTTTACCTGAGGACGCCATCCGCGACATCAACGAATCCATCGCCATCTACGACGCCCTCATCGACACGGGGAACAAGGCGCTCGACGTCATCATCACCGAGAAGAACCTCATCTGCGAATCCCGCAAGATCGCTTTCACGAAAACGCTCGATGGCAAAGCGGTATCCTTCCTAAGCGAGGGGGATCTCTTCTGCCTCTTCGGCAACCTTCTCGATAACGCAATCGAAGCCGTCAGCGACCTCGAGGACCCCCAAAAGCGTTATATCAACCTTGGCCTTAAGACTCTCGGCGAGGGCATTGTGCAGATCGAGTGCGTGAATTACTACGCAGGCGAACGCGTCTTTGATAAAGGATTGCCACGAACCACCAAAGGCGATGAAATCAACCATGGCTTTGGCATGCTGAGCATCCGCGAAATCGTCCAGAAATATAGCGGTGACCTCACCGTTTCGGCCAAGGATGGCGTCTTTACCGTAGCCATCGTCTTCTTCTGTTTGCCAAACGCCCTTTAGTTTTATCCTTCCATACCAACGGAGTAAAAAATTGCTCAGTTATGATGAAAGCGTTTTCACCGCAAAGCGCTTTCTTCATAGTATCGGCAAAGACAACAGGAGATTGATTCCATGAAAAACAACTTAAAACTTATGGTCGTCCTCTCCGCTGCGGCCTTGCTCGCTTCCTGCGGTACCCCCGCCTCCAGTACGAGCTCCTCCGCCAGCGCGTCTGGAACCGCCGCATCCAGCCAAGTCACCCCCTCCAGCGAAGCATCCGTCAGTGAGGCTTCCAGTGAGGTTTCTTCCTCTAGCAGCATCGTCGCCGACCCCCTCGACACCAGAACGAAAGTCGCGGACTTCCTCGGCGATTCCTCGGACTTCTTTGCTTCTAGCGGCTATGGCAATGGCGGGCACTTCAACGTCGAATGGTCCAGCAGCGAAGCCCAGATCAAAGACGATGGCCTCCATCTCTCCATCCACGCCAACCGCGAAGGCGCCGAATATCCTTGGAAGGGCGGTGAATACCGTTCCAAAGGCTTCTATGGCTATGGCGATTTCGGCACCCGCATGAAGGTCTCCCCGACCTCGGGCACCGCCTCCACCTTCTTCACCTATACCGGCGAATGGGACTCCGAGGAAATCCACCCCTCCACGGGCGAATCCGACACCAAGAACCCCGATAACCCCGAGGGCATCCACGACGAGATCGACATCGAATTCCTCGGCAAGGACACCACCAAGGTCCAGTTCAACTACTTCACCAACGGCGTCGGCGGTCACGAATATATGTATGACCTCGGCTTCGATGCCAGCAAGGACTTCCACGACTATGGCTTCCGCTGGGAAAAGGACAAGATCACCTGGTTCGTCGACGGCAAACCCGTCTATCAAGCCTTTGACAACATCCCCTCTCACCCTGGCCGCATCATCACCAACTACTGGTGCGCCGCTCCTAGCGCCGCCGGATGGATGGGCGAATTCGACTCCAGTGTGGACAACGATTGCGTCTATCAGTGGCATAGCTCCACTTCCGACGTCAGCGAAACCCACAAGGAACCCGTGGTTCCCCAGCCTGGCGAAGAATTCGATTGGGATCAGATCGACCCCATCGACCTCAAGGTGAACGATGACGCCGACGATGCGTACACCTTAGGCGTCTCCGAGGACAAGAAGTCCCTCGATGTCTCTTATAGCGCCGTCCCCGCCCAGTCCTACAAGAACTTCAGCCTCGACATCCCCGAGGCCCTCCGCACGACCAATAGGCTCGCCTTCGAGGTCGAGAACCTCGGCGAAACCGACATCCAGCTCCGCGCCGACGTCAACGGCCCCGAGCTCGTCGGCAACACCACCGCCATCAACACCAGCGCCTACTTCAACGGCACGAGCGTCTACACCGACACCGAATGGGGCGGATCCAAGTTCGATATCGCCGCCGGCGCGAAGGGCCTCGTCGAGATCAACTATGTCGGTACCCCGGTCAACCTCATGTTCATGGTCGATAGCGCCATCTACCAAGACACCGCCGAATCGCATGCGGGCCACCTCGCCATCAAGAACCTGAAGCTCGCTTCCATCGAAGCCGAGGAAGGCCTCACCCTGAACTTCTCGGGCGAGCCCTACACCTGCGTGAACGAGGCCGGCAAGTCCGTCATCACCTACGAATCCGTCGATGACAACTCCTACAAGAACGTCTTCGCTTCCATCGCGAACGTCCCCGCGGAAGCCAACTACTTCGAGATGACCGTCGCGAACAAAGGCGAAGAGAAGGTTCAGCTCAACATCGACCTTGGCACCAACGGCGAAGGCGGACTCACGAGCCGCCTCGTCAACAACGACTGCTACGACTGGTACAACGTCGACCAGAACCGCGCTCAGTACAACATCAACGCCGGCGAATCCAGGACCCTTGCCTTCTTCTTCGACCAGACCGCCGGAGCGGTCGACGCGATGATGATGTACATCAACTCGGCCTGGGCGGAAACCACCTCCACCCACACCAACGGCAACATCGAAATCACCGGTGCCGCCTTCTCCACCCTCGACTAACCCTCGACGAACGATACGCCACGAGACCATGCGCCCGTGGCTTTTTCTTAACAATCCCTTCTATCTTTTTATAATAAAGGCGGAGGAACCACCCATGAAATGTCCGCCTTTTATCGTCTTGATGGCCATATGCCTCGCCTCTTGCGCGGGACCAAGCTCTGTTTTAAGCATTTCCTCGCCCGGTTCGTCTTCTCTTCCCGAAGGGGCCAAATATGTCTACAAGCTGCCTGAGGCAGATAACGTCCAACGGCTATCGCCCGACCGTGCCACCTCGTTGCGCGGCCCTGCGATGGCGGATTTGACCGCGGAAATGGAGAAGACCGACGGCAATTTCGTCCTTTCTCCCGCCTCCTACCTTTTATCCGTGGCTGGCCTTGCGAGCGTCAGCCGCGATTTCCCACTAGCTTCCTTTGGCTTAAGCGATGCCATGACGGATTTAAAAGCTTTGCTCGAAGCGTGGAACTTCGAATACCGCTACATGCAAGATTATGGACACGAAAAAGACGAGAAGTACTGCAGCTTCGAGGCGGTCGTGGCTCACCAAAGCGTCGGCCCGACCTATCGCTTTGACCCCACTAAGCGGGAAGCCCTCGTTCAGGATTACGTCACGACTTTGGAATCTAGCCTTGCCGATTACCATAAGGACGCGACATCCTTCTTCCACGATGTTTTGGATTTCACGATTCCCGTTCCTGACCCGCAGCTCTTCCGCGATAGCGTCTTGACCTATGGCGGATTTAAAGTGAAGGACTTCGTCCCAGGTGGGCTAGCCACGTCAAAGAATGCCTTGTTTAATTCCAAAGCAGTCAGCGCCCATACCTTTGGCAGCGTTTATTACCCCGAATACCTTTCTTACTACCAAGGGGAGAATTACCAAGTATTCCGTTTGCCCATCAACTACACCAGCATGGTCATCGTCTTGCCAGCGGTAGGAACGGACCTCAACGATATCTCTCTTTATGAGGCCTACTCGTCCTTCCTGCAGCATGGCGAAACCGCAGCCACGATGGGCTATGTCCCCTATTTCCATAACCGCACTGAATCCCAGGACATCACCGCTTGCATCGCGAATAAGCTAAAACAAAAAGTAATTTTCTATGACGCGTTGCTGCCCGATACGACGTTCAATGACCTCTTGCTCGATAAAGTCCTGCAATCCAGCGACTTTGAATTCAACGAATATGGCATCAGTGGCGAATCCATCACGGTCGTCGTTGCGGCGGGCGCTTCCGAACCGAAGGAACATGAAGTCATCACCTTGAATGTCGACCGTCCCTTCTATGCGATTTCCGAAAAGGATGGCTTCCCATTATTCATCAACCGGGTCGTAAGCCTATAAGAACTAAGGCGCATCATCATTCGACGGTGCGCTTTTTCTTAAACGAATGGGCTTCTGCGGGCCATTTTGCAAATAATGAAGATCCCTGAGTCTAAGGAAACGCCATAGGACAACAGGTTTCGTATATGCGTTCATCCGTATTTTTTGCGCATGTACATGAATTCGCGCGCCAAAGAGAAGGCGCGCATTATATAATCGAAAGGCTATGAAGATCACCGTGTTAGGATCCGGCGCATGGGGCACTGCCCTCGCCTATGCGCTCAACAAGAACCAGGGCCACGATATTTTGCTTTACGGATGCGTTCCCGCAGAAATCGATGACATCAACAAGAACCACCAAAACAGCAAGTTCTTCCCCGATATCGTCTTGCCAGACGCATTACGCGCCACCTTAGACCCAAACGTCGCCTTAAAAGGACGGGACATCCTCCTGCTTGCGGTTCCCTCTAGCCAGATCAACAACATCGCGAATCTCATCAACGAGCAATGTGACACCGCCCCGTTAATCATCAATGTCATCAAAGGCTTTGACCCCGTGACGGGCGAAGGCATCGCTTCGATGATTCAGAAAGCCTTGCGTTGCCCCATTCAGGGCATCGTCTCCCTCGTCGGGCCTAGCTTTGCCCACGATGTCATCCATGACGACCTCACCGCCGTCTGCGCGGTCAGCGAGAACGTCATCCTCGCGAAGAAAGTGCAGGAGCTTTTCTCCACCGATTGCTTCCGCGTCTACGTCCAAACCGACGTCGTCGGGGCGGAAATCGGCGCAGGCATGAAGAATATCATCGCCATCGCCTCGGGCATCATGGAAGGCCTAGGCTATCACGACAATACCCGCGCCGCCCTCATCACCCGTGGCCTTGCGGAGATGACGCGCTTTGGTCTTGCTAAGGGCGCCTCCGCGCAGACATTCCTCGGACTGACGGGCGTTGGCGACCTCACTCTCACCGCTTCGAGCCACCGTTCCCGTAACTACACCCTCGGCATCGATATCGGTAAAGAGGACGAC
>JAFSVB010000154.1 GCA_017450325.1 Bacilli bacterium
GCGATTTATATGGTGAGGTGTCTGATCCATGGCTAAGATTCTTGCGATTGAAAGCAGCTGCGACGAAACGGCCGTCGCCATCGTCGACGATGGAAAGCTGCTCGCCAATGTCGTCGCCACCCAAATCGCCGTCCACGAGAAATTCGGAGGCGTCATGCCCGAGATCGCCTCGCGTCTGCATAGTGAAAACATCACCGTCTGCTTGCAACAAGCTCTCGATGAATCCAAGGTGCGGCTCGAGGATATCGACGCGATCGCCGTCACCCGCGGGCCAGGCCTCATCGGTTGCCTCCACGTGGGGCTTCAGGCGGCCAAGACCCTCGCGATGCTCTACGATAAGCCGCTCATCCCCGTCCACCATCTCGCGGGGCATATCTACGCGAACGAGTATATCGGCGAACTAAAGTTCCCGCTGCTCTGCGTGGTCGTCTCAGGCGGCAACACCGAGCTCGTCTACATGAAGGACCACCTCGACTTCGAAATCATCGGTTCGACGACCGATGACGCGGTGGGGGAGTGCTTCGACAAAGTCGCTCGCGTCTTGGGGCTTCCCTATCCAGGCGGTCTCCCCATCGACCTTCACGCCAAGCAAGGCAAGCACACCTATGACCTGCCTCATCCAAATGCCGGCGCTGGAAAATACGACTTCTCCTATTCGGGATTAAAGACCGCGGTCATCAACCTCGTCCACAATCTCAAGATGAGGGGCGAAGCGGTACGCGTCGACGACATGGCCCGTTCCTTCGAGGATGTGGCCATCGGCATGGTCGTCGATAACTCGATGCGCGCCGCCAAGGATTACAAGGTTCGCCAAATCGTCCTTGCGGGAGGCGTCAGCGCGAACTCCTACCTCCGTGAGCAAATGAAGGAGAAAGTGGGAGGGACGGGCATCGAGCTCGTCGTGCCTCCGCTATGGTGCACGACCGATAACGCGGCCATGATCGCTAAGGTCGGCGAGCACCTCTACAAACTCAACTATTTCGCCCCGTTATCCCTCGGGGTGGACCCGAACTGGAAGATCGACGATCAGTTGACCCTCCTAAAAAACTAAAGCAATATTCCTTTTAGGAATGGAAACGAGTACCCTTAGAATATGCAACCAAAAGCCACCAAAGTCCTAGACATCTATCGCGCCTTCTCGGAAGGCAAAGACCCCGCGAGCCTCGGTGAGGTTTTCGTCGAGGGTTGGGTCCGCACCAACCGCGATTCCGGATCCATCGGATTCATCGCCCTAAACGATGGAACTTGCTTTAAGAACATCCAAGTCGTCTATAACGCCGACATCGCCAACCACGAGAAGGTCAGCCACCTCCTCACCGGCAGCGCCATCGGCGTCAAAGGCATCCTCGTCGCGACGCCTGAGATGAAGCAGCCGTTTGAGCTTCGCGCGATTGAGATCTGCGTCCTCGGCGACGTCGATGCGGACTACCCGCTGCAAAAGAAGCGCCACTCGTTCGAATACCTTCGCGACATGGCCTACCTCCGCCCGAGGACCAATACGTTCGCCGCGCTTTACCGCGTCCGCAGCGTCCTCGCCCTTGGCATCCACGAATTCTTCCAAGGGAAAGGCTTCGTCTATGTCCATACGCCCGAAATCACCGCTAACGATGCCGAAGGCGCGGGACAGACCTTTACCATCACGACCGTCGATGACGAAGGCAAACCCTCCGAGACCGATTTCTATGGCAAGAAGGCGTCCTTGACCGTATCGGGTCAGCTCCACGTCGAGCCTTTTGCCCTCGCGTTCCGCGATGTCTATACCTTTGGCCCGACCTTCCGCGCCGAGAAATCCAACACCACCCGTCACGCTTCGGAATTCTGGATGATCGAGCCGGAAATCGCCTTCGCAGACCTCGAAGATGACATGAACCTGATGGAAGAAACCATCAAGTTCTGCATCTCCTATGTCTTGGAGAAATGCCCCGATGAGATGGATTTCTTCGACGCGATGATCGCCCCAGGTACCAAAGCCAAACTCGCCGACGTCCTCGCGAAGCCCTTCCGCCGCATGGAATACACCGAAGGCATTGAACTTCTTAAGAAAGCCGTGCAAAACGGCCATAAATTTGAGAACAAGAAGATCGAGTGGGGCATGGATTTGCAATCCGAGCACGAACGCTACCTCACCGAAGAAGTCGCCAAAGGCCCCTTGTTCCTCATCAACTATCCCAAGGATATCAAGGCCTTCTACATGAAGGAAAATGCCGATGGAAAGACCGTCGCCGCCTGTGACTTGCTGGTCCCTGGCGAAGGCGAGATCATCGGTGGCTCGCAGCGCGAAGACGACTACGCCGTCCTCCAGACCAAAATGCGCAAGCAGGGCAACGAGGAAGGCCTCCAGTGGTACCTCAATCTCCGCAAGTGGGGCGGATGCGTCCATTCTGGCTTCGGCATCGGCTTCGACCGCTTGCTCATGTACCTCACCGGCGTCGCCAACATCCGCGATACCGAACCC
The DNA here is from genome assembly GCA_017450325.1 of Bacilli bacterium. GTDB lineage: Bacteria > Bacillota_I > Bacilli_A > RFN20 > CAG-826 > Alloenteromonas. Next base: position 2,456 of record JAFSVB010000154.1, read on the forward strand.
TATCCGAGAACCTCTGGCAACCTCAAATACTAATCCATGGAAAACAACCCTTTCTTCAATAACCCCGATCCGAATGCGATTCCCGCGGAGAATAGCCTCGTTTCCACTGCGGAAGCGGAGCAGGAAAGCCTGCGGAAGTCGCTTTCCTATAAACGGACGACGATTCTTTTGATTGTGCTTTGCGCCATCGTCGCCGCGTTTATTCTCTGGGAAATCGTCGATATTGCGATGGGAGGGCGTCCGTAATGGATTACGAGAAGGAGTTTTTGGAAAAGGTCAAGAATGCTCCGCGCGGCGTGAAGATCGGCCGGGTGATTTTGCGTGTTGCCTGCATTTTGTTCTTCATCGTCGCCACCGTCGAGCTCGTCGTCTTCATCGTTTCCGTTGCGGTTCCAGAACTCTGGGCTGAGGTGGAAAGCGAATTCACGGACGTGTTTGACCGCGTCCAGTTCTTCGGCCTTCCTGTGCTCGCCGCCCTTTACGTCGTCGCCGCGGTTGGTGGCCTTTGTTACTTAGCAGACAAATCGCGCTTTAAGAAGATGGCATCTCTTGCGGCCATCATTTTGCTCGTGGTTTTCCTCATCGATATCATCTTGTCCGTGCGTTCTTTGGTCTATGATCTCATCGCGCCGGAAGCCGATGTCGGTAGGGCGTGGCTGCAGTTCATCTTCTCGTTTATCGGCAACCAAATTACCGGCGGGCTTTACTTCATCGGTTGGTTCATGCAAAAGGATTACATGGGGGACTAAAACATGAAAAAACGGTTCACGGTCCTCCTCTTTTCTCTGATTCTGCTTGCTTCTTGCTCTTCGGGAAGCAATAAAAAATGCACGGGTGAAACGTGCAGGATCGGCGATCACGAACGGGCTCCGGATATCGCACTGGTTAGTCGGATGGTGGAATCGGCGCCTCGGGGGTAACGTCAACGTTTGCGTTGGCGTTGAAGCCTTCGAGGCTTTTTTCATAGACGGTGTTGGAGAGACGGATGATGCGCATCGCGCGGGCGATATAGGCCTGGCAGGAATAGGCGTACCAAGCAATGGCGACGATCCAAAGGGTAACTTCGATATAAGAAGCGATATGGGCGACTTCAAACCGCGGATACCCTTCCACGGCCTCAGGCCAACGGGCCAAGATGGTCATGCCAAAGACCTTAACCCATAAGGGGTCGGTCGCAGGGTACTCGGAATTATCGAACTTAAAGCGGAAGAAGAGCTCGCCGAAATGCGCCCAGGGGTTCTCACCCCAGTTTCCGGTCGCGATGTTATAGATGATCCAAATGGCAAGCCCGAGCAAGGCGACGAGGAAGGGCTTGATGGAGTCGCGGAATAAGGCGCGGTTGTTCTTCTTAAAACCAAAGCGGCGGAAACTACGCGTATTATCGACGACATGGGTGACGGCGACGTCGTGCATCATCGAGTCGGCGCGCTTGCTTTGGTGCTTCATGGTCGCGTTGATGGCCATGCCGATCAAGCCGATGATCAAGACCAAAAGAACGAGCAGAATAAGCAAGATAATCAAGGCCTTGCGGTCGGTTTCGGATAATTGGATGGAAGCTAGGACGCGAATCATTCGTCCTCACCTCCGTCTACGTCGATATCGATGGTCTCCGTCGTGGCCTGATGGTAATCGGCGGGGTTGAATTCCGGTAGCTTTGCTAGTTCGGGCCGCGGGGGCATGGCGGGTTGTTGCTGCATGGGTGGCAGGGCGTTAGACTGCTGATTTGGCAAGACGCCCGGCTGCTGATTTGGCAACGTTCCATAAGGATTGGCGTAGGGACTTGGCTGCCCATATCCCGGGATGGCCGCCGGGCCGCCTGTGGGAGGGGTGACACCAGGGGGAATGGCTCCAGGATTGGTGTAGAAATTCTGCTGAACGAAGACTTGCTGCGGGGCAGGGGCAGGCTGGTTTTGCGCGGATAATTCGCCGTTTTTCTTGTCGATGGCCCGCTTTAAGATGGCGTAAGCCTTCTCATCTTCAGGATAAGCGGGGAAGAGTTTCTTGCCACGGAAGAAGTTGATGATCATGATGACGAACTCGACGAGGAAGTCGAAGACGCCAAAAACGCCGACGACTGCAACGCCCGCTAGAATCAACGGGAAGAGCAACGCCCACAAGATGCCGAGTCCAAACTTCTTCAATGCGGCCATAGGGAAATTTTAGGGTGCCGAGGGAGTTTTGTGAACTCCCTACGCACGATGTTTAGTCGATTTTTTCCTTTCGTCTTGGAAAGAAGCGGTTTAAGAAGCAGAAGAGGCAGACAAGCGATAAGGGAACCGCGAGGAGAACAAGCCCCGTCCGACTTGGCATTTTCGCGTATAGCAAAGCGAAAACCAAGATGCCCCCAAAGACGCTCGAGACAAACCCTACCGCCGTCCAACTACGCAGGTCCATGAAGGTGGCCATGAGGGAACAAACGAACCAGTAAATACCAAGTCCAAGCAAAAAATATGCCACTTTTGCGCTGAAAAACGCGAAAAGAACGCTGAGACCTAAAAAGAATATTCCTAGGAAAGGATGGGCGAAAGCGAACTTTCCCTCTCCGTTTTCCTCAACGCCGAGTTTCTTTAATTGATAGAGCAAGAAAATGTGGCTGATGCCTGTTTGGGCAAGGCTATAGCCGAACGCGAACAGGGGGAAGATATCTCGAGCGTGAGGGTCGCCCTTGCGGCCGATCATCGCTAGAAGCACTTCGACCATATCGACCTCGCCGAAAAGAAGCCGCAGCAACCACAAGGCGAGCAAGAAGAAACTAAAGGACAGCAAGGACGTTAAGAAGAGGTTGAAGGAAGAGGGGAACTTCGCCTTCCACAAGAAACCGAAAAAGCAACCCGTGCAGACCGCGGGCACCATGTAAAAAAGGGTGTTCATGAAGTCCCATGCCGTCACGGCGATGCAAATGCCGATCGCCCCTAAAATATAAATAGGTATATAACGCTTTTGGCAGAACAAGCTCACCGACGCGGCGATCAACGGGGCGACGAGCATGATGAAAAGCCCAGAGAACGGAAGCAGTGCGGCAACGAGAGATAGTAGCGCGTCAAAGCCGATCATCATCGCGATGTAGGTGATGTTCTCGACGGGTCGCTGACGCAGACGGAAGAACTTCATGCCACAATCGTATTATCCTCGGGCGAGGAAATGCAACTTTATTCATGTGCATCCGAGCAAGAAGAATCGCTTATTTTCATACACCGTTAAAAATGTGGCCCTTCTCTATCCCATATGGCTTTTACTTTTAGTAAAATATTCGCACTATGGGAACCGATTACGCCGCATTATTAAACGAAACACAACTCGAAGCCGTCACCACGCAAGACCAGTATGTCCGCATCATCGCGGGCGCTGGTTCAGGCAAGACGCGCGTCCTTACGTATCGCATCGCCTACTTGATGGAATGCATGCACGTAGACCCGCATGCGATCCTCGCGGTTACTTTTACCAATAAGGCCGCTCAGGAAATGAAAGAGCGCGTCGCCAAGATCATCGGGGATTCCGCCCGCTTCCTAAGCGTCTCGACGTTCCACTCTTTCTGCGCCCGCTTCCTGCGTGCGGAAGCGCACCATATCGGCTTTCCCGCGAGCTTTACTATCTTCGACGAAGACGACGTGGAAAAACTCATCAAGGGCATCGTGGCCGATCGCGGCCATAAAAAATCCGACCCGATCCTGAAAGCCGCGCTTCATTACATCGACTCCAAGAAGACCCGTGGCCTTTATCCAGAAGACATCACCATCACCCATGAGACCTTCCAAGACGAGAAGGAGTGCCTAGAGATCTATAAGCAATACGAAATCCAGAAAATCGCCATGCTTGCGATGGATTTCGACGATCTTCTCCTGGTCACCCTTCAGATTCTCGAAAGCTTCCCGGAAGTGCAGGCGAAGTACAACCAACGTTATACCCATATCCTCATCGACGAGTACCAAGACACCAACGATATTCAGTATCGGCTCATCAAGCTCCTCGTCTCCCCAAGCGCATCTTTATGCGTCGTCGGTGACCCCGACCAGACGATTTATACCTGGCGTGGCGCGAACCAAGGCATCATCCTGAACTTCCCGCACGACTTCGCCCCTTGCCACGATATCATCCTCGCGCGGAACTACCGCTCGACGAAGACCATCCTCGACACCGCGAACCGTTTGATCGCCCATAACAACAAGCGCGTGAAGAAGGACCTTTATACCGAGGAAGCCGAAGGGGACAAAGTGCTTGCCAAGCGCTTCGAATCCGCCGAGGACGAAGCCCATTTCGTCGCCGAGCAGATCATCGATATCGCCGGAGCGTCCTGGCCGGTGGACTATACGAAGATCGCCGTGCTTTATCGTTCTTCCTATCTCACCCGACCCTTCGAATCCGAATTCGCCTCCAAGGGAATCCCTTACCGCATCTTTGGCGGACTACGTTTCTATCAACGCCGCGAAGTCAAAGACGTCCTCGCTTATTTCCGCTTATTGCTCAATCCTAAGGACAACGTCTCCTTCGAACGCATCGTCAACGTCCCGAAGAGAAACATCGGTGACACTTCCGCTCGAATCATAAAAGAGGAGGCTTCTGCGTTAGAAATGTCGGAATATGACTATTGCGCGAACATCGAAAAGTTCCCCGATACCCAGCTTCCTAAGCGCGTCGTCGCCACCCTTTTGGTCCTCACCGCGAAAATGGAACTCGTCAAGCAAGACCTCAAGGAAAACCTCGAGGCCTATAGCGAGATCTTGCGCAAGTTCATCACTGAGATCGGCTATTTCCAATACATCGTCGAGGACCAAGGAGTCGACGAAGACCGCGCGGGCAACGTCAACGCCCTCTTTGACGACATTACCCATTTTATCAAGCAGAACCCCGAATCCACCTTCGATGAGTATTTGCAAAACCTGACTTTGCTCACCGCGCAGGACGACATGAACGGCGGCAATTATGTCTCCCTCATGACGGTTCACGTCGCGAAGGGCCTCGAGTTTGATAATGTCTTCATCATCGGCTTAAACGAAGGCGCCTTCCCAAGTTACCGCAGCCAGATTGAAAAAGGCGACGACGGACTAGAAGAAGAGCGCCGTCTCGCCTATGTCGCCTTCACCCGCGCGAAGAAGAAACTGATTCTGACCTGCAATTCCGGGTATTCCTATACCACTGATTCGCGGGCAGCGCCGTCGCCGTTTTTCGCAGAATCCGGCATCACCTTCCCCGAAGAAAAGCCTAAGAAGCAATTCTATGGCTACGGCTCAGGATATGGCTCTAGCTATGGAGGAGGCCGCAAAAACGGCTGGAAGACCGTCGGCTTCGAAGACCACAAGAAGGGGCAATCCTTCTTCTCCGATGGCGACGCGATCGATCCGTTTGAGCCCGTCGAAGAAAAGAAACCTGAACCGCAGAAGCAGGATAACGGCATCCGCGATTGGCGGGTTGGCGACCGCATCGCCCACGACAAGTTCGGCGAGGGCAAGGTCGTTGAGATCATCGACGAATCCATCATCGTCGTTTTGTTCGATAATGGTTCGAAGAAGACCCTTCTTTCGAGCCATCCGATGATTAAGCGCCTACCTAAACCCGGCGCGGAGGCATAAACCATGGACAAACAACAGGCATTTGAGCGCGTGCGTGAGCTCACCAAGCTCCTCGACCAGTGGACGTATGAATATTACGTCTTGGACAACCCGAGCGTTTCCGACGCCGAGTTCGACCGCCACATGAACGAGCTCATCCTCCTCGAGGAGAAATACCCGGACCTCCGCAGCAAGACCTCGCCCACTCAGCGCGTCGGCGGAGCGGTGCAGGATTCCTTCAAGAAGATTCCCCATAAGCGGTTGATGCTTTCTTTAGGCAACGCCTATAACGAAGATGACCTTCGCGACTTCGACCGCAAAGTGAAGGCCGCCTTAGGCAAAGACACCGTCGACTATGTCGGCGAAGTGAAGATCGATGGCCTTGGCATGTCGCTGGTCTACGATGCGGGGGAACTCCAATATTGCGTGACCCGTGGCGATGGCAATATGGGCGAGGATGTCACGAGTAACGTCATCACCATTTCCTCCATTCCCTTGCGCGTGAAAGAAAAGCGTCCTTTCGAGGTGCGCGGCGAAGTCTATATGCCACTTTCCTCTTTGGAAAAACTTAACAAGGCACGTCTAGAAGCGGGGGAGCCTCTTTTGGCTAATGCCCGTAATGCCGCGGCGGGTTCCATCCGCCAGCTCGACCCCAAAATCGCGGCGAGCCGTGGCTTGGATGCGTTTTGGTACTACCTCGTCAATGCGCGCGAAATCGGCCATCGCTTCCATCACGAGGCCCTCGATTTCCTCGACGAGCAGGGGTTCCGCACGAATAAAGAACGCCGCGTCCTCCATGGCATCGAAGAGGTGCTCGCTTACGTCGAGGAATATACCGCTAAGCGCAGCAGCCTCGGCTATGACATCGACGGCCTCGTCATCAAAGTCGATGACATCGACGATTACGATGTCCTTGGCTACACGGCGAAGACCCCAAAGTGGGCCATCGCCTATAAATTCCCCCCGCTTGAAGTGACGACCAAACTCAAAGACATCTTCCTCACGGTCGGCCGCACAGGCAGGATTACCCCGAACGCCGTCCTTGAACCCGTCCGCGTCCAGGGGTCGCTCGTTCAGCGTGCCACCCTCAATAACGAGGACTTCATCAAAGAGAAGGGCCTCCTCATCGGCGATACCGTCGTCTTAAGGAAGGCGGCGGACGTCATCCCGGAAGTCGTCCGTCCTCTGCCGGAGCGTCGCACGGGAGAAGAACGCCCCTTCCTCATGTCCGAGACCTGCCCCGAATGCGGTGGTCCTTTAACAAAAGTCCAGGGCCTCCACTATTGTCTCAATAAAGATTGCCCCTCCCGCAAGATCGAAGGCATCATCCATTACGCCTCCCGTGACGCGATGGATATCGATGGCCTTGGCTCCGCGGTCATCGAGGAGCTCTTTGGCGAGAATTTCATCAAGGATATCCCCGACCTCTATGGGCTTTATCAGCACGCCGAGGAAATCAAAGAGCTCGATGGTTGGGGCGACAAAGCCGTCACCAATATGCTCGACGCGATTGAGGAGTCGAAGAAGAAGTCTTTGGAGAAACTTCTCTTCGGCCTTGGCATCAAAGAGATCGGCGCGAAGACCGCGAAGATCCTCGCCAGACGTTTCCATAGTCTCGATGAGTTCTTCAACCTCTCGGAAGAAGACCTGCTCAAAGTCGATGACATCGGACCCGTCGCCGCGAAGAGCATCGTCTCCTTCTTCGCGGATGAACATGAACGCGAAATCATCGAAAACCTCCGCAAAAACGGCGTCAATTTCTCTTATCTCGGAACCGATCAGGTCGATGTAACCAACTATTTCTATGGCAAGACCGTCGTCCTTACTGGTGCGCTCGTCCACTATACGCGCAATGAGTTGACCGCTTTGCTCGAAGGCATCGGCGCGAAAGTTTCGGGCTCGGTATCCAAGAAGACGGATGTCGTCATCGCTGGCAGCGACGCGGGGAGCAAGCTCGTGAAAGCGCAGGAGCTCGGCATCCTCGTCATCGACGAAGACACCGCGATCGCCCATCTTTCCACGCTGCGCGGCAACTAATTCTGCCTATATTTTGATAAATGCTGCTTCCCTTATAGGGAAAGGGCTGTTGTATACTTACTTCCGTTAAGGAGGCTATGCGATGGACGAGAAACGCGAAACCTTGATTCGCCTCGCCGCGGAGCGCCTCCTTTTTGATTTGTCCGAGGAAGAATGCCGCATCCTTTCTAAAGAAGCCGCGGAGCTTGAAGATTCCATGGAGGAGGCCGCGAAAATCGAAGGGCTCGATGACTACGAGCCGATGTTCTTCCCTTTTGAATGTGAAAGCGCCGCTTTGCGCGAAGATGAACCCGTGGCGCCTCTTTCTCTTGAGGAGGCCCTCTCCAATGCGGGCGAGACGGTCGAAGGCATGATCCGCGTGCCGAAGGTGGTGGAACGATGAACTACCTCGACCTCTCCATCAAAGAAATCCACGCGGCCTTAGTAGAAAGGAAAGTCACGCCACTAGACCTTGCCAAGGAGGCCATTCGTCGCGCGAAAGATAGCGGTGATAACTGCTTTGAGATTATCCTGGAGGAACAGGCGTTGGCGTTTGCCTCCTCTTTGATCGAGCCTGAGCAAGATAACCTCCTATGGGGCATTCCCTATGTCGCGAAGGATAACCTCTCGACCAAAGGAATCCCAACGACCGCTTCCTCCGAAGTCCTTTCCGGATATGTTCCCTTGTTCAACGCGACCGTCATCGCTAGGCTCAAAGAAAAGAAAGCCGTCCTCATCGGCAAGACCACCCTCGACGAACTCGCGATGGGCGGCATGGGGATGTCAGGGCATCTTGGCAAGACGTTCAACCCCTATGACCCAACCCACGAGCGCATCATCGGCGGCTCGAGCTGCGGCAGTGCCACGGCGGTCGCCTCGGGAATCGTTCCGTTCGCCTTAGGTTCCGATACGGGCGATTCGACGAGGAAGCCCGCCGCTTATGGTGGCATCCTTGGCGTGAAGCCAACCTGGGGGAGAATATCCCGTTATGGATTGATACCTTTCGCCCCGAGCCTCGACGCGATTGGCTATTTCACGCGTTATAGTATCGATGCCGCGATCCTTCTCGACGCCCTCGCGGGAAAGGACGCTCAGGATGCGTCTTCTTCGGATGCGCCCTTCGGCCATTATGCTGATTCCTGTCTCACGCCATTAGCTGCTCCGCGCATACTCCTTTTGGACGATATCATCGAAGCGGTGCGCGATGAGACGATTCGTCAAAAACTAAAAGAAGCGGAAGAAGCGCTGAAGAAGCAGGGCGCAATCCTGACCCACGCCCGCTTTGGCGAAGATCTTCTTGCCGCGATTCGTCCGACCTACATCATCCTCTCGGGCGCGGAGGTCTGCAGCCTCGACGCCAATCTTGATGGCATTAAGTTCGGGCTTCACGGAAAAGGTCAAACGTATGAAAGCGCGATGAAGGACGCTCGGACACGCGGTATTTCTTCACTGACGAAGCGGAGGTTTGTCTTAGGCAGCTATTCGCTGCTAGGAGAAAAGCGCGACGCCCTTTATTTGCGCGCCTTGAAGCTTCGGAGGAAACTCGTCACGCGCACGCTTGAACTATTGTCGGGCCAAGACGCCATCCTCACGCCCTCGGCCTTGACCATCGCGCCGAAGTTCGATGCCGCCCACGCGGACCTCTCCGAAAAAGACAAAGCCGCGGACAACCATCTGACCTTAGCGAACTTCGCAGGGCTTCCATCAATCACGTTGCCTTTAGGCTATTCCAATGGAATGCCTTTTGGCGTCGACTTCATGGGCCATGCCTTTGAAGAAGAAAAACTATTCGCCATCGCCCATTCATTTGAAAAAATAGTGGGCATTTGCGGAGAATATGCGGGATTTCGAAAGGAAAAACATGGAATTTAAGGCAGCGATTGGACTAGAGATACACGTCGCTTTGAAGACGAAGTCGAAGATGTTTTCCGCCGCCCCGAACTATTTTTCCCACGAGCCCAATACCCACGTCACCGTCTACGACATGGCTCACCCGGGCACGATGCCAACCGTCAACGCGGAAGCGGTGCGGCATGGCATCCGCCTCGCCCATGCTCTGCATATGGACATCGACCCTTTGCTTCGCTTTGACCGTAAATGCTATTTCTACCCCGATTCCCCCAAGGGCTTCCAAATCACGCAGCAGTTCCATCCCCTAGGCCGCGGCGGCTTTATCGAAATCGAATGCGAGGATGGAAGCAAGAAAACCATCGGCTTAAAGCGTCTTCACCTCGAAGAAGACGCCTGCAAGATGTTCCATCGGGTGGAGGACACGCTTTTGGACTATAACCGCGCCGGCGTGCCTTTGGTGGAAATCGTTTCGTTGCCCGAACTAAGTTCCGGACGCGAGGCGGCCCGCTTCGTCGAAGCCATTCGCCACCTCGTGGTGTACGCGCTAGCAAGCGATGGCAAGATGGAGGATGGGTCGTTACGCTGCGACGTCAATGTCTCCATCGCCCCTAGGGAATCCGATGCGCTCGGCACGAAAGTCGAAATCAAGAACCTCAATTCGCTTCGGAACATCGAACGGGCCATCGATCAAGAAATCCTCCGACAGAGCGAACTCTTGCGGCAAGGGATGCCCATCGAAGGGCAGACGCGGCGATATGACGAGGCGTCTGGATCGACCAAGCTCATGCGTTCCAAGGCCGAAGCGGCGGACTATCGTTACGTTCCAGAGGCGAACATCGTTCCGATTCGCCTAAGCGAGGCGTTTATCGCTAAGGCCATCGAAGAATGTCCTGAGCTCTATGAGCGAAAGCGGGAACGTTACCTGAAACTCGGTATTTCCGCCAAGGACGCAGATGTCATTCTCTACGATGTTGCGATGGCCCAATACTTCGACAAAGTCCTTGCTTGCGGCGCGCCTACGAAGGCGGCGACCGTCCTTTTCAATGTCGAGGTGCAAGCTTCTTTGCACAAAATGGGCAAAAGCATTGTAGAATTTCCCTTAGAGCCCAAAAGGCTCGCAGAGCTTGCTTCCTTGCAAGAACAAGGCTATCCGCATCAGGCGGTGGTCCAAGCGTTCCATTACTTGCTGGAGCATCCAAAATCTACGCTGGAGGAAGCCCAGCTCGCCCTCAGCCTGACCCCTCCGACGCAAGATGAAGAAGGCGTCTTGGAACTCGTCCGCCAAACCCTCGACGAGAACCCGCGATCCATCGCCGACTACAAAGCGGGGAAAGATCGCGCGATGGGCTTCTTGGTGGGCAAGGCCATCCAAGCCGCGAAAGGCCGTTATGGCCCCTCGGATATCGCGAAGGCCATGAAGGAAGAACTAGGGAAGAAGTGAACCATGGAGAAGGAAATCAAGGAAATCTTAGCCTACCTCGACGAAATCCATAACTTTGCTTTGCCGAAATACCGCGAGCTTCCGGGCGTCGCCCTCTACATGGAACAGGTCCTAAGCTACATCAACGGCATGCTTTCGAGCCTCTCTCCCGCGGAGTCTAAGCCCTTGACCTCGTTCATGGTCAACAATTACGTCAAGGCCAAGATGATCGATGAGCCAATCAAGAAGAAATACCAGAAAGAGCAGGTCGGCTATCTCATCGCGATCACCTTGATGAAGACGACCGTCTCCATGTCGGAGATGGAGGTCCTCCTCAAACTCGACCAAGGCATTTCCCCCAACAAAGAAAAGCTCTATCGTTTCTGGTCGGAAGTGGAAGGGGCCTTCCTCTCCGAAGCATCCAAAAAGACGACGGGCAGGGTGGAAAGCATCTACCGCCGTTACCAAAACGATGCGAAGAACGATCCGCAAATCGCGACCGAGAACGCCCGCAACGCCCTCGGCTTGATCGCCATGCGCCTCGCCATCCAAGCGCAGGCCAATAAACTCCTCTCGGACTACATCATCCTCAAAATCGGGGAATCGATGGCCGAAGAGGAAAAAGAAAAGGTTTTATCGAAGAGCACTTCGAAAAATAAGACAAAGGAGAAAAAATGAACATCTTAGTAACTGGCGGACTCGGATTTATCGGGTCCCACACCGTCGTGGAGCTTCTCTCCGCAGGCCACACGCCCATCATCGTGGACAATCTCGTCAATTCCAAGCTGGAAGTCCTCAACCGCATCCAGAAAATCACCGGCGTCCGTCCTGCTTTCACCGAGCTTGACGTCGCGGACGAAGCGGCCCTTGACGCGGTCTTTGAGAAGCAACCCATCGACGCGGTCATCCATTTCGCGGGCCTAAAGGCCGTCGGCGAATCCGTCGGGAAACCGCTTGAATATTACTCGAATAACCTCTGCTCGACGCTCACGCTGCTTCGCTGCATGAAGAAACACGGGACTAAGAATCTGATTTTCTCCTCCTCCGCGACCGTCTATGGCGTTCCTCCAAGCCTTCCCATCAAGGAAGAATTCCCCCTTGGTGAGACCACCAACCCCTATGGCACCTCCAAAGCCATGATCGAGCGCATCCTCACCGATTTCTCCAAGGCCAATCCGGACTTCAATATCGCGTTGCTTCGTTACTTCAACCCCATCGGCGCCCACGCTTCGGGCGAACTTGGCGAAGATCCTAATGGCATCCCCAACAACCTCATGCCCTATATCACCCAGGTCGCGGTCGGCCGCCGCGATCACTTGACGGTCTTTGGCGATGACTATGAGACTCCTGACGGCACCTGCGTCCGCGACTACATCCACGTCGTCGACCTCGCGATCGGCCATGTCATGACCCTTAAGAAACTCGTCGAGAATCCAGGGCTTGTCATCTATAACCTTGGCACGGGCAAAGGCTCTTCCGTCTTCGAGGTCCTCAAGGCATTCGAGAAAGGAACTGGCGTCAAAGTTCCTTACGTGGTTGGACCGCGCAGGGCTGGCGACCTTCCCTTCCTCTATGCCAATTGCGACAAGGCGTACAAAGAACTCGGCTATAAGGCGACCCGCACCGTCGAGGATGCCTGCCGCGACGCCTATGCCTTCCAAAAGAAGAATCCTAACGGCATTCAATAACCTCTATACCACTCATCGCGGCGCCTCCACCTGGGGCGCCGTTTTTGAATTGGGAGGGGTTTTACCTTGAAATTCGGTGCATTTTTCCTGCGTATATGCGCAACGCGTGGTTGATTGTTTTCGTTCTTGACTTTAAAATCAAGATAAATCCAGGACAAGAAAGGGGGACATTGCTGGTCGAGCGACCGCGAAACGCCTCTAGCAGGCGCCCGCACGAGTATCGAAGCCGCGCTTTCGTCCATGATTGTCCTAGGGTAAGCGACACCACCGGCGCGTAACCATATCCAAGGAGGGAAAGGCAATGGCAAACGAAGTGGAACCCATCAATATCGAAATCACGGAATACGATACCGTCATCATGGAAATCAACGGCGTCGAGACGGTCCTTTACGAAGGCAAGCCGCGTCCGAAAGCGGAATTTAAGCCCGCTCCCGCACCTGCTCCCGTGGTCGTCGCGAAGCCAGCTCCTGCGCCCGTCGCCAAAAAATCGCCGATTATCGCCCGTAAAAAGAGAACAAAACCTTATAAGCCGACCAGAAGCCTCGCGAAGTTCGGCCCTGGCCTTACCGATGATGGTCAGCATTCCATCCATACCGTCTCCTTCGAAGACAAGGTGAAACTCGCCCCGAAGGATATCCGCCAGAAATACGAAGAGCTTTCTAAGTACCTCGTCGAGATGTATGACTGCTCCCATCGCGTCAGCTTTGGCTACGATTCCTATCGCGTCGGCAAGAAAGTGGTGGTGGCCCTCTCCCTCGGCGGCGTCCATCTTCGCATCAACGCGGCCGTCGACCCCAAGACCTACGACGGATCCAAGATGAAAGTCAACGACGATACCGGATCGAAGAAATACGCCGACCTTCCGAGCTATATCAAGATCATCTCGGACAAGACCTTCAAGCAGGCCTTCCGCCTCATCGATGACACGATGAAGTCCTTAGGGGTCAAGAAAAAGAAGGTAGCGTGAGGTCCCTTCGTGGGAAGCAATTCACCGTCTAATTCACAAAAGAAGCCATTTTTGCGGATTGTTCTCCCCATAATGGTTTCTTTTCTTCTTACTCTTTTGCCCGTCAGTTTCCAAACTTTGCTCTCCTTTGTGCAGCAAAATGAAATCGCCATGGTCCATAACGCCCACCTCGACTTAAGCGGGCGCGAGCGGTTCGATTACCAAAATCGATACATCTATGGCGACGTGGAGCTTTTCTATAATGAATGGATTTGCAGCGATGATCTTGGGACGTCTTCGGAGCCGCCGATATCTTTCCAAACGCCGCGTCCATGGACGGGATATCCCGATGCGGATGGCAACCGCCTTTCCGAGATGGGCTTTGCAAGCTACCGGTATTATCTGACAGGGCTAAAGCCTGGGGTCTCTATCCGCGCGCATGCCAACGTGGAAGTGCCAAACCGCATCTACCTAAACGGCGTCCTTTGCTCGCAGGTTGGCGAGCCGAGTAAGACCGCGCAGTCGAGCCTTATCCGCACCGCCATTTTGGTGGATGAAGCCATCATCGTCCCTGAAAATGGAGTGGTGACCTACGTCCTTGAAGTCGGCAATACGGGCGATGGCGGTTCCCACCATATCGGGTCCATATACATCGATGGCACGCCACGCAGCGGATTCACGCAGTACCTGTTCTTCCCAATCGCGGCTGGCTTTCTCTTCGCGGCCATCGTCATCGCGATTTCTTTCGTCGCCGTCAACCGCATTAAAGTGCGGCAGTTCCTGATCTTTGGCTGCATGCTTTTTGAAGCCTTGCTCTATTTATGCTCAAGCGATTCTTTTCTCATTGCCGCTGGATTATATTTCTCGCTGCCGATCGCCGAGTTGCTCTCCGTTTTCGCGTTAGGCGGGGTTATTTCTTTGGTCGTCTTTTACGCCTACCATGGCAAGTTCAGCCCCTTCAAGAAATATGAATTGGCGTTGCTAACGGCCGTTGCCGTCTTGTCGACGGTCGGCTATCTCTTCACGCATGGCACGGAAATATCCACCGTTTTCCTTGGGACTCTCGCGATGGTGCCGCTATACGCGCTCATCAAGAACTTCATCGCCTTGCGAAGAGGTTTCTCGGATATCCAATCCATCGTCTTGAACGTCGCCTTGCTAAGCCATACGCTGCTCATCATCGGCTTTGCCGTGGACTCATTCGGAATCGCCTTCATCTACTATCCGACCCTCCATGCGATTCTCTCCACGGCCTTGCTCTTCTCCGTGGCCTTCTACGACGTCTACCAGACTTCGCTTGCGAAGAAAGACGACGCGATGCTCCGCCGCCGTTATCAAACCATTTCCAACCGCGCCTTCGCGCGATTGCTCTCTATGGAGGAGAGCATCGAAAGCCTTGCCTATATCGGCCGGCAATACGATAAGAGCATCGCGGAAGGGGAGCATAGTCTCATCGCCTTGTCGACACTGCTCCGTCGGCGAATCACCACCCTCCGCAAAGAGAAAATCTCTTTGAAAGAAGAGTGCGAACTCGAGGATATCATCTTGAAATTCGATGGGAAATTGCGAGGTTATTCTGCGTCTTTGGTGTTTGATGTAGAAGACGGTTCCTTTATGCTCCCGCCGCTTCTTTTCGAGGCGGCGATCGCAGAACTCGCCCCTTTTGCCGAAGATGAATCCATCGTCATCGTCGAGACAAAAAACGGCGTGCAGTTCCTTTATCCCGCCGGCTTAGAGCTGCAGCGCGATACCATCCGCTCCATCTTGGAACGCTGCTCCTTGCAAGGCCTTTTCGTCCGCGTGAAGGCTCATGAGATTCTCATCACGGAGGCGGTTTTCCAGTGAGGCGCCGCATCGAGAACATCTATTTCGTCGTCGCTTTTGCCTCGGGCATCTTGCTCGCGTTTTTGCCCGTCCTTCCAAAGATCACCGAGACTTTGTTCTTCGTGTCGCTCGGCGTCGGGTTTATGGAGCTTGCCCTCGCCCTTGGCTTAACGATTAGCCTGAAGCCGCTTCGCTATGTGATGACGCTGCTAAAAATCCTCGCAAGCACCGCATGCATCTTCCTCGGTGCCTTGGTCGTTTCGCCTTCCGTCAATCTCCCGTTCATCTCGCCGGTATGGATTCTGATTTCCGGGTTCGTCGTCATGTCCAAAGAGCTGAAGCACCACAATATCCCGAACTACTTCATAGTCGCCTTCGCCTTCACGCTTTCGTGCTTTGGGAACTTTCGTTTCCTCGCTTTCACGGCGCTTGCCATCGATGCGCTCGTCTACGTTTTCTTCATCGAGGATACGTCCGACCGTTTCGCCGCCTTCTTCGTCGCTTCTTTCTCGGGCATCGCCGCGGTTTATTTTTGGCCAGGCATCCCCGGAAGCGTCTTCGGGCTGTTCCTATCGATCATTTCTTTGGGATATGGCTTTATCGCCCCGCGCATCAAGCTCTTCGTTCAGACGAAGCGGCAAAACGAGGTACTCACCGAGCAGGAAGAGGCCCTCGCCCAAATTGAGGACCGCGCCCTTCGCGACGAGATTCACCCTCACTTTTTGCTTAATGTCCTCAATAACGTCCTCGTCGCCTACCACGAAGATGCGGAGGAAGGGAAACAACTCCTGCAGGAATTAATCGACCTCGAGCGGTTTGTCTTCGAATCCAGTGAGAAGGAATCCGTGCCGCTTTCTGTTGAAATCGATATCCTTCAACGTCTGATCCATATCTATGCGCTTCAGCGCAAATCCGACATTGTCTTCGATTTGGACATCGAAGACGAAACCATTTTGATTCCGCCGCTGATTCTTGAGCCAATCGTCGAGAATTCCTTGATTCACTCGGGCATCTTTTCGCGTCCGGATGGACAGATTACCCTGAAGCAGCGCGGCGCGTTTGGCCTAGAGACCATCGTCATCTCCGATAACGGCGTCGGCGCGGACGCGAGTAGGCTCTATGCC
>JAFSVB010000155.1 GCA_017450325.1 Bacilli bacterium
GATGTTCATCGTTGAGGGACTCTCATTCCAAGAGTTCAATGCCCCCTCGCTTGATTTCTTGAAGCGGATGGCAATCGTGTTGTCGCCTGGGACCAAAGGCAAATCAAGGAAAGAGAAATCGCTGTAGACGTTATACAAAGGCTCATATTCCGCCAAGGGGCCGCAGCCAGAAAGCATGACGCTATCCGGAATAGCAATCGCCTTATTGTTCACGAGCAATTCGGCGATGGTGTTGATCTGCAATGGAGCCATGTAATACTGCTCATCGATTTGCCCGAGATAGGAATTCGCACAGCGAAGATCAAGCCGTCCAAGCGCTTCGCCATAGGAAACGAACGTGAATTTAATCGACCCGTCCTTTCCTTTTTCCACCGCTTTCGCAAATCCGCCGGCAAAGGTGACTTCTTCGCCTTTTACTAGCGCCCCGTCGATATAACGGTATTCGGGTTCCGTATTGGCTTCGCCGCCGCTAATGACGCAATCCTCCCCCTCGAAGCGGCGCTTTACCGTGATGGGAACCTCCACTTTGATCTGGTGGTTATTCCGTATGGCGTAGGTCAATGAATATGCTTTCCCCAGCCTTGCCGTTTCGCTAGGTGCCATAAGCAAGAGGTCGCTTTGGGCCAATAGCTTGCGGTTACCGGATTCATAGACGCCAAGGATTTCCGCCTCGACGTTTTTCACCTTTTGCCCATCTTCGATTTCATAGGTGCTTTTCAGGGGCATCAACGAGACGATGGAGCCATCATTTAGGGCATCCACCACTTCGATGGGTTCTTCGATATGGGCATAATTGCCATTCTCTTCATAGGAAATGGTGATTGAGGTGTTTTGCTTCGTTAGGCCTGAGGATTCCTTGACGGCATAGTCTTGCTCGGTCAGTCGCTTGGAGCTGCCATCGTTATAAACGGCGTATACCTCCATGCCGCTAGGATCGAATCTCTCGCCGACCGCATATTTGATTTTGTAGGGTCTAGCGCTCACTTTTAGCGAATCTAGGCGCACCTTCTCCAAAGCGAAGTTCATGGTCTTCGTAATCGAATCGCAGGTGATATTCACTTCGCCTCCTTTCATCGAGAAGGTGGAAGGGGATGAAACGGCGATAGGTCGCTTTTCAGGGTTGACGACCGCTTCAAACGGAGACTCTTCTTCGTTATTGGGCTGGAAGGTGCCGAGCAAGACGAAATCGGAGGCTACGGGTTTTGCCCGATGGTTCGCGTAATAGGAGACGCCTTCTTTGAGCGAGACCTTGTAATCGATGAGCTTTGCGTAGTCCGTGGGGTCGATTTCAGGATAGTTCTCTTTGTAATACTCTTGGTAATTCAAATAAGACGACAGCACCGTCCCGCCCGAAATCCCTAATCCCGTCAAAAGGATCGCACTCAAAACAAGGATGTCGATCAAACGCTTTTTCATTGTTCGTCGCCCCCGTTCTTCTTCAAAGGGTCTTTCCCTTTCCAGGGCTTGAAGATGAAATATAGCACTATGGCGATTCCTGCCCCTAGCATCACCTCGACCGAGGTGAGGGCGGGTTTCCACCACTCCCAAGAGGCAAACGAGGAATAGGACACGACTTGGTCTCCCGCGTCGCTATATTGGTTATAGACGCGATTCTGGTAACGGCAAGACAAAATCATGAATAGCGTTTGCTTCGTGGCTTCGCGGACCCTCCATTGGAGACGCGGCGAAGAGGAGGTGTCGGGATTGGCAAAGCCGCTTACCTTATTAAAGCTTGTCTCCAAGCCAAGGTTGCCGCCAGCCCTACCGGATTGGGCACCATTCATGAATTGGGGATTATCGGCATAGTCGGTGACGATGGCCCCATGGAATCCCCATTCATAACGGACGATCCCTTCGATCAGGTGCTCGCTGCCACCCGTCCAAATGCCGCCGATCCTGTTGTAGGAAGACATGATGCCGACGCAACCTGCATCTTGGATGACCTTTTGGAAGGGTTTTAGGTAGATTTCGCGCAATGCTTGCTCGGTCAAGAAGGTGTACATCGATTCGCGTTCGTATTCGCTTTCGGCGACGGCAAGATGCTTCAAGAAGGAATATTTCCCGGTGTTTTTGAGTCCGCGGATGACGTTAGAGAGGATGATCGCGGTTAAGCTGCCGTATTCTGACATATATTCATAATTGCGTCCCTGGAAGGGCGAACGATGGATATTGCAGCCAAATGCATAAGCGCCATCTTGGCCTTTCGCGGACATCTCTTTGCCGTAATTGATGC
>JAFSVB010000156.1 GCA_017450325.1 Bacilli bacterium
ACCATGCCCGAGAGGGAATCGGACACCCCTTGCATCAAAGCCCATATCTGCGAACCGGAGAATAAATAATGGCCATAGCCCGCTTGTTCATCCAAAATGGCCTTGGCAGAAGAAAGCAGGGCGGGACATTCCTGCACTTCGTCGATGAATAGGGGAAGGGGAAAGCTCTTCATGAATCCATCAGGATCCGCGTTAGCCGCCTGAAGTAAAGCGAGGTTCATCAGGTTGACTCTCCGCATGGAGGGAAACATCTTTTTCGTGAGGGTCGTTTTCCCAACCTGGCGAGCGCCGGTCACGGCAACGGATTTATAGGTGCGGTATTTCTTGGACAACAGGGGTTCAATAGCACGAGGAATATAAGCCATGGGGTACTCTTTTCTGACTTTTTTCTAATTCAATTAGATTTTAGCCATATTTCTTCCTGAGTCAATCGCCCTAGAGCTCCAAAAGGCGTGAGTCTTTACGTACGTGCTTTCATCCTTCTTGTCTATGATGATCACGGCAACATGAAAAAGCGGTGATTTCGTTTTCGCTATGCGAGATTACTTGCATACGGCCACCCATGAGCATGATGACGACCCTATGCAACGGATCCACGAAGCGCTTTCTTTGCAAAAATAAGGTTTTTGCGAAAAAGATGGCTGTTTTGCAGAGATTCTTTCGCATCTAGGGGCTTATCCGCATTTCTATGTTTCTCATTCTTGCCTAAGCGGATGCTTGGCATCGATATACTTCGAGGGATGCGAGGCTTCTAGAAAGAGAAGCGGTTCATCTCGGCGTGGCTATATCTTACAATCGCCCATGAAAGCGAGGTGGAGGCCGAAGTCATGAATGCTGAAGGATAAATCGATTGCGTTTGCTATCATGAATTACCCCGTTATTGCTCGGAATCCATCAAATATCCATCAAATACTTATCAAATATCCATCAAGTATTTTTTGTGCGATGAATAGCCACTTTTTCGGAAAAACGAGCCAAAAACGCAGATACCCATCAAATACTTTTAGGCGTAGTAGGGCACATAGTTGAGCATGCGTTTGTCGTCTTTAGCCTGCGCGGGTTTTAACCAGCCTTCCTCCACGCAGCGCTTTAAGATGCGCGAGACGGTCGCGGCGTTATGCTCGTCGATGCCAAGCCGCTCACGCAGCGCCTTATTGCTCGTCTCTAAGCCGTTATAGTGGCGTAAGCAGGTATAGGTGTAGCAGGTGCGGACTAAGTCGGATTGCGAAAACTCAGGGTAGCCATAACGGCGGAACAAGGTCACGACGGTGCGGTCTTTGTCGGTCTCAAGCAGCAAGGAGGGCATTTTGTTGTCCGCGCAGTTCTCCTCGATGCGGTCAAAACCCGAGCCCTGCTCTTCGACGATGCCGATATGCCTCAATAAGGTCGCGAGGATCTCGTTCCTGCTTTTGGGCGTCGTGTCGATGCTGCGGCGGATGTCGCAAAGGAGTTCTCCGGGGTTTTGCACGACGACCTTATCCGCATAGACGTGAATCAGAATGCTGCTTCCGCGCATGGTGAGGTCTTGGTGGATGAAAGCGTTCGCGACCATTTCGCGCAGGGCCTCGATGGGGTAGGGGTGGAAACTTTGCCGCGTCACCCCGACGATGCGCTCCTCCCTTCCGCTCCAGATATCGATGAGGTCGATGATCTCGTCGATGCATAAGGCGTATCCTTTTTGGAATTCGCGCTCCTCCGCGGGCCTTGATAAAGAGGTGGCTTGGTGGCGGAGGACGCGGATGGCTTTATGCGCAAGGGCGGGGTAGATGGATAAATCGCGCCCAAAGGCAAGCGCCCCCGCGTTACGAAGAGAAAGCCGTCCATCATCCTGGCTTTTGAGGATGCCTTCGCGGGTGAGGTCCTTGACGATATCCGCTTCCTCATGCGGGAAGGGCTTATGGAGGAGACGGTAGAAAGCGCTAAGGTCGATATACTGGTCGATTTCTTGGGGCGATAAATTACGCACCGCGATATCCGATTCGAAGGAGAATACCGACAAAGTGAGCCAAAGGACCCGTTCTAGCTCGGGGAAATCGCGCAGTTTCTTTAAACTAGAGCCGACGCGGATGTATTCGGTGCCCGCGAAGGAAAGAGGATGCGCCGTCGCTTTGGAAGAGACGGCCACGACGATGGGCTTTTCGCCGATATGGAGGCGATAGAACTGGAAGCGGGCGTTTTTTGAAAGCATGTGCCCGAGGTAGGACTCGAGGAGTTCTCCGCCTTTTTTCGCGGTCGCGGGATTAAAGGATGTTCCGATCAGCTCGTGGGTCTTATCGTCGATGCCCCATAGGATGTAGCCGGCGTCTTTATTCACGATCGAGGCGATATTGCCTAGGGCGGATAAATATTGGCCGATCAATTCGGGATCATCATCAAGCGCGCATTCCATCCATTCCTTATCGTCTTGGTTTCCTTTTTGCGCGCGTTGAATAAGGCGTAGATAGAAGCCATATTCGGGATTATCGAGGGTTAATTCGGTCATGGCTTCTATCTCCTGTTACTCCATTATTATCCGGCATCCATCAAATACTTATCAAATATCCATCAAGTATTTTTTGTGCGATGAATAGCCACTTTTTCGGAAAAACGAGCCAAAAACGCAGATACCCATCAAATACTTTCCCCATCATGGGGGAAGAGTGTTTGGTGTTACCAAACTATCTTCCTATAATAATGGTGCATATATTCCTATTAGGAGACTTATCTATTTATGGCAGAAACCTTATTGCACAATATCGCCGTGCTCATCGACGCGGATAACGCGATGGTCCATAGCGTGCCTGCAGCCCTTCGTCAGATCGCTCTAGCGGGCCGCATCAGCTTGAAGAGGGCCTATGGCAACTGGACGAAGGAGATCCTCTCTTCCTGGGAGCCCGTCTTAAAGGACGAGGCCATCCATCCCATGCACCAGATCGACTTCGTCAAGGACAAGAACGCGACCGACATCGCCTTATGCATCGACGCGATGGACTTGCTCCATTCGGGTATCTACGATGGCTTTGCGATCCTCTCCTCCGACTCCGACTTCACCCCGCTTGCCATCCGTTTGAAGGAGTCGGGCGCGAAGGTCATCGTCTGCGGTGGCGGTAACGCCCCGACGAGCTTAATCAAGGCCTGCGACACGTTCTATCGCTTCGATGGGTCGGGGAAGCAGGTATCCGAAGATGTCACCAAGTCGAAGAAGAAGCGCGCCCAGAAAGACCCCGAGGAGCTCCATGCCTTATTACGCGAGGCCTATGAGTCCTATAAGCGCGAGGATGGCTTCGCTCTCCTCTCGCAAGCTGGCCTATATATCAACCGCAGCCTTCCGGACTACGATGTCCGCGATTATGGGGTGACGGGCTTAGGCGCCTTCTTAGAGAAATACGAGGACCTCTATGAGCTTCGTTCCTCCTTATCGACTGCCGGCCCCGCCGTGCTCTCGTACCGTTGCAAATAAACCTTTATAATAAAGTGCGATGTCCAAGCAAGCCAAAGCCACCAAAGTCTTGAAGATCCTAAGCTGGGTGGGCTTTGGCTTGCTTTCTTCGTTGATCGTCGCCGAATCCTGCGTCCCGACGGATGCTTCGGGGAAGCAATCCTTCTCCTTCTCCAAGATCATGGCGGACATCATCAACGCCATCACGCCCACCAAGAAGGCGGTGACCTTGGAGCCGACGGGGATTACTTCGACGGCCACCTCGCGTAATGCGACGATCGATGGCAAGGTGGTTTCCTTATTTGAACCCGAAGAAGCTATCGTTGGTACGACGAAACTATATAGCTATACGCTTACTTATCCTGAGACGACCGCGGATATCTATGATTCCTCGGTGAAGTTCGAGTTCTTATCCACCCCTGGGAAAGATAGCTATACCCATACCTTCTCTACGGGCAAGACGGGTGGAGCGTTACGCATCATCCCGTTATTAGAGGGGGAATACCGCTTCCGCCTATTAGACGCGGTAGGGCACGAAAGCATCCAGTCCTTCACCGCGAAGAAACGCATCGCCCCCAAGCAAATTAAGGGGGGCGTGGATGCGTTTTCTTTACGCGCGGGAGAATATGGTTATTACCCGTTTGAACTAACATTTGGGGACATGACGGTAGAAGGAGAAGAGGTATCGCATTACCTCGCTCGGTATTGGGATGCTTCTCTCACTAAGTTCACATCCTCCAACCCCGCGGTTTTTACCGTCGAGGATGGCGGGCTTTTACACGGCGTATCCTCGGGGAGCGCGGACTTACTCTATGAGGGAAAGACCCTCGCCCATATCGATGTAGCGGGGGACTATCTATCCAAGGTGGCCTCGATTGAACTAACTGCCTCCAAGGAGACGTTATCGCCTCTAGATTATGACTATGAGGGCTATGGTGCTCAGATCGATGTCTCCTATTTTGACGCGGAGCATCACCTACTCGATGTGCAGGAGCCTCTTGTCTATTCCTCCGAGGATGAACTCATCGCCAAGGTGGACGAGCATGGCTTCGTCAGCGGCTACCGCAAGAACGGCTCCACTCGCGTAAAAGTCTCTTTAGCGGGCCATCCTGAAATCTATGCCTACCAATCTTTCCAAAGCGTACCTGCGCAGGCGACATCCGTCGAGATCAAGGCCCTCAGTGGGGGCAAGACCTTGCCTCTTACCGGCGCATCTTTAAAGGCAGGGGACTCCATATCCTTCTCCGCGACCTTCTCGCCCATCAACACCGCGGATAAGAGACTTCATGTCGATATCGGTACCCAAAAGAACATCCAAGTCATCAATAACGACACGAATACGCCTTCTTTATCGTTCTTAGACGGCGGGGACTTCACCTTCACCGTATCTTCCTTAACCTTAGGCGAGCAAGGAGCAGTGACCTATTCCTGCAATGTCGCCGCACGTCAGGCCATTGAAGATAAGGACATGACCCAGTTCCATCAGTTTATCCGCAAAGCGGCAGGGCACTTCATGCTCTTCCTCGTCACGGGCTTATTCGGTACCTTGGCCTTTATCCTCACCTTCTTCCCCAACAAGATGTGGGGCATGTTCGCTTCTAGCGGCCTTGCTCTACTTTCTGGCGTAGCCCTCGCGGGAATCTCCGAGGCCATCCAAGCGATCCCAGCCTTACGTAGGGGAGCGACCTTCGAGGATGTCCTCATCGATTCCTCGGGCTACTTGTTTGCCGTTCTTCTCATATTAGGGATCTATGCCTTAGTTCGATTCCTCGTGAACCGTAAGAATAAGAACAGAAAACAAGAGTAGGGGATATAGGGTCCGTGATTAGCCCTGCGCAGGGGCTTTTCTTTATATATGAGAAAACCCCAGGTTTCCCCAGGGTTTTGTAATGATGTGGTAAGTATTGCGATTAGGCAGCCTTACGGACGGTAAATGGAAGCGTCGCGCTGACTTGTTGGAACAATGTCTGAGCGGAGGTGACGATGCTTGCATCCGTACCTTCAAACCAAGCGGTCATCCTTACCTCGATCTGCACAGTATTTGAGGCCGGGGCTACGGGCTTCGTGAAAACTCCAAGACAGTTGTCTAGGGTTGCGGCTTTAGCTGCCGACCCGTCGCCAAGATCAATCGCCGCCGCACTATCGAGCAGCGTTCCCGTGCCATCAGCGGTGTAGTCATTCATATCAGAACCAGCGGTTGTTCCGTTAACGTAACGAATCGATTTGACTTGAGCCGTTTCAGCGTCGCCATCATGATCCCATGTTCCTTGTTGACGGAACGGTGCCCAAACGATTCTCTTGTGCGAAGTGGAATCGTAGGTACTGCAGAAACCAAGACGGAAACCCTGCGCGGTGTTGAGCGCTTCTTCGCCGTGGGCGCTCCCGTCGGCTTTGTAGTATTCCTTGGTTGCAGCACTTACGTTAAAGTACAAATTCATGTTTGTCTGTTCGCCGACAAAAGTGTAGGTAAATGTATACTGCCACGTCGCGGCATAATAGTACTTTTGGGTTCCGACGGCTCCGTAGTACAGCGGATTGGCAACCACATCTTTTAACAAGCCCCATGCTCCGGTTCCACCAACTAATTGGAATGTGTTTGCGTCCGGTACGTCCGTGTAAACCACCTCTCCAACGTGGTTAAATGAGGCGTCGCCCAAGACGGCTGCACTGTCAACATCGATATCTTTGCCATTTGCGTTAACGCTTGTAGCTGTACCGCCCGTTACAGAACACGCAAGATTACCTTCAAGATTGCTAACAGCAAATTTGCCAGCTTGAGACGTGAACGTACGAGTGGAAGTGAACCAGGCAACAGTGTCACCGTCAAAGGAAGCCATATCAAAACAACCAAAAATCCCCATCTCGCCTAAGCTTTGAGCAATTCGCAACAAAACAGCTTTTGCCACAAGGGATTCACAATGTGCATCACAATTGTGAAGCCATCTGCATATTTAAGACGCTTCGAAAACATGGCCATATTCTGAACGGTCCGCCGCGATCATCTACCGAATTGCCCCGATACAAAATCAAGGCTACATATTCATGACTTCTGGCTCTCCTGGCGGGCATATATAAGGGCTAAAGGAGATACGTGGGGGTCTTCTCGCTAGAGGTTTTTCTATCTGAAACCGCCAAAGATCGAAGAAACAACACGCAAAGTAAAACATCGATGCCAAGCCGTTTTTGGCAGCATACCCACAAATATTTCTTGACGTGAATTGCCCTTGGACAAACAATAATGGCGCAAAGCCACTTGGTAAGGAAAGTCCCAAACCTTATTAAGACGACGATGCGATGAAAACCTATCATCCGTTCAAGTAAGAGATTATTTGAATGATTTTGTCGTTTTAATAAGGAGAAATTATATGAAAAAATCAAAGGTACTAATTCCCGCGATGGCTTTATTGCTCTTCTCGACTGCTGCATCTATCACTGGTACTGTTGCCTGGTTCACTGCGAATCGCACGTTCGCTATGACTGCGGGCGAGTTCGCTGTTATTAACACTAAGAACAACCTTGCTTGCGTATTGGCCGGTGGTGTCGGCACGGAGGCCACCACAACGTCCATTACTACCAAAACGAATTACATCTTGACCGATGCTTCTTTTGACCATACCGAGACTACACACAATATCGTCATTCCGAACGAAGACGGCGATAAAATCGCGAGAATCGTTGCGTTGGCAAATGCCGATGAAGGCAGTGAAAATTCCGGGAATCACATGTTCCGCCAAAACGGCACCGGATCTCAGAAGATCTTCTCTGCTTTTACCTGGAACTTGACGTTCACAGTTACTTTTGCAGCTGCCGAAACCCAGGACTTAGGACTGTTCCTTGACCTTAGCAGCGCCAACACCTATGTGCACGAGAAGTTTGAAGGCAAAGTTGGAGACGATGGAACAGGTGTGTATACGGATGCGAAATGCACCGCTGCGGCAACGGTTGACGGATCGGGAAAACTGACTGCGGCCGGAACCTATTACAAGGTTGCACCCGATGATACGGGCAAAGCGTTCCGACTCGCCTTGGTTCCGACCAACGTCAGCGTTGAATCTTATGGCGTCACTAAAGTGTGGGCAAAAAATCAGACCAATGCAAAATCCTTCTTCATCGATGGTGGCATTGTCGACGCTGCTGTTACGACTGGGAGCGGCACCGCTTATGGGACGGCCACCACGAAGGCAACAAAACCTACCGCTGATCTCGTTCCTGCTGCCGAAACTGCCGGTAGCGGTAAAGTCTTGATGGCTTCGGGAGATGCTTCTGCCATCCCCGCCGACTTGGGCAAGACGTCCACCACGGCGCTGAGCGATTGCAGCAATTATCTTGGTTATTTCAAGAACAATCCCGGCGATACCGCCACACTCACGTATACCGCGGTTGCGTGGTACGAGGGCACGGATGAGAACATCACCACTGCCGTCGACACCATTTACGAAACGGTTGTGGTGGGAATGGAGTTCGGTACTGCTAAGTTAAACGCTTAGTGAGCGCTTAATACATCAGACCTCAATCCCCTGTCCTCGGATG
>JAFSVB010000157.1 GCA_017450325.1 Bacilli bacterium
CTGCACTTCCAGATTCACCCCGGACGCATCCTCTTCCGGGAGTTCCCCGTCAAACGCGCTGGGCGTCATTGAAGTAGGCCGGGACGGTGATGACCGCCTTGTTGACGGGCTGGCCGAGGTTCTTCTCGGCGTAGCTCTTCATGTAGGCGAGCACCTTGGAGGAAATCTCCTGCGGGGTGTAGTCCTTGTTGAGGCATTGGATGTGGAACTTGTCCGCGCTGCCGATCTTGCGCTTGGCGCTGCTCACGGTGTCGGGGTTGGTGATGGCCTGACGCTTGGCGGCATTGCCGACGATTTCCTCACCCGAGGCCTTGAAGCCGACGACGGAGGGGGTCGTGTTGGTGCCTTCGGGGTTCGGGATGACTTTGACTTTGCCGTCGGCTTGCATGTAGCTGATGACGGAATTGGTGGTACCTAAGTCGATACCGACGATGATTTCTTTTGCCATAATCGTAATCTCCTTTGCTTTTTATGCTTGGGCGGCGGGGGTTTCTTCTTCCGCCGCGGGTTCTTCTTCTTTCTTTTCCGCTGGTTTCTTGCTGACGGTCACCATGGCGGCGCGGATGAGCCGGTCATGGAGCTTGTACCCCTTGGAATGGACCTTGAGGACTTTGTTGGGTTCGGACTCCGCGTCCTCCACCGCCTCGATGGCGTTCATGTAATTGGCATCGAAGGCGTCCCCGACTTTCGGCGTCAGCTCGCATAGGCCTTCGTTGCCGAGGGCTTGGATGATCTGGTTGTAGATATAGGTGAAGCCGATTTGATAATTGGCGGCTTCCTTGGTTGGCGCGGGGTTATCAAGGGCCATATGGAAGGCGTCGAGGGCGGGAAGCAATCCTTCGAGGAACCCTTCCGCGCGGTAGCGGTACATCGTCCGTTGCTCGGCCTCGAGGGAGCGGCGCAGGTTCTGCGTGTCGGCGTAGGCCTTGTAGTACTCGTTCTTCCAGTGGTCCGCGTCGGCTTTGGCCTTATCGAGCTCCTCCTGGAGGGCGTGGTATTTCTTCGCGGAGACTTTCTTCCCCTCTTTCTCTAGTTCGGTTTGCTGTTCTTTTTCTTCGGTTGCTCCGAGGTCTTCTCTGTCGGCCATTCGGCATCCCCTCCTTCTAATTGTCTGAAATATTGCTCAAGCGTGCTCGCCACGTAGCGGAGCATCCCCACCGCCGCGTCGTAGTCCATGCGGGTCGGGCCGACGAGGGAGATGGATGTCTTCGAGCCGCCTGGGACGTTCACCCTCGCCGAGACGATGGCGAGGTCGCCATCCTCATCCGCGATATGGAAGTCCACTTTGTCGTCCTCCCCGACATCGGAGAGCGCCTCGCGCAGGGCCTTTGGGTCATCGAGGAGGCCGAGCACCTTGCGGAGCTTCTTGGCGTCCTCGGCGAATTCGGGCTGCTCGTAGAGGCGGTCCTTGCCATAGAGGTTGAGCCGTTCGCCCGCGAAGCGTAGGAACGCTTCCATCAGGGCTTGGTAGACGACGTCCTGCCCGACCACGTAGTCGGTGATCGCCGGACGCATCGCCTCCATCTTGGGGACGAGGTCGACGATCGGCGTGCCCTTGAGCCGCTCATTGAGGAGGCCGACCGCCTTTTGGACGTCCTCGACCGAGGTGGTCTGGTCGAGGACGAAGGTCTTGTTCTCGACGTATCCTTGGTCGGTGACGAACACCGCGGTGGCCGTCGTGCCGGATAAGGGGATGATCTGGACGGAGACGAGTTTCTCCTCGCTCACCTTCGGCCCGAGGACGACGGAGGCGAGGTTGGTCATGGAGGAGAGGATCTTGCAGGATTGCTCGATGACCTCCTCGACCGACTGGGTCCGTTTCTCCAAAACCGAGGCGAGGGCGAACTTGACGCGGCTATCCACGCGCTCATCGCGCAGGTTCTCGACGTAGTACCGGTAGCCGAGGGAACTTGGCACGCGTCCCGAGGACGTATGGGTCTTCTCGAGGTAGCCGTCTTTCTCCAAGGCGTTCATCTCGTTGCGGATGGTCGCCGAGGAGCACGTGAGCTTATATTCCTCTAGCAGCGTTTGGCTGCCCACGGGCTGGGCCGTCTTGATGAAATGCTCGACGATGAGCTTGAGGATCTGATCGCGCCGATTCATGTCCGTCACCCCTTTCTAGCAGTCTTTCTCTTTGAGTGCTAGCAACATTATAGAAACCTCGTTAGCACTGTCAAGGGCAAAGTGCCAAAAACCTTAATATATATCGCGCGCGCATGTTAAATGCACGTCCAGGCGAAAAAGAAACGCCCTCCGAAGAGGACGCCATTTCCCTCAACCCCCGATTTCCTCGAGCTTTCGCTCGGCCCGCTTGGAGCCTTTCGCAATCGCTTTTCGGTAATGCTCCCCCGCTTTATCGAAGTCGCCGCGATTACGGGAATAATCGCCGAGGCGCTCTTCCGCGATGAGGAGGAAAGGATTGTCCTTATCGACATATCCATAGAGGCGGAGGACCTTCTCCTCCTCGGCGGCCTCTTCGCTTAGGGCGGCGCATATTTCCATCGCCTGCAGGCATTCGTCATCAGGGACATGCTTCCGCGCGGCCTTCAGCCAGCGGAGCGCGCGCTTCTTTTTATCTTCGCCAAACCCATAGGCGTGAAGCGCGTAGAGCAGGACATAGAAATGAGGGCGGTCCACCGAGGATAGGTCCTTCAATAGGCGCGCGGCATTATCCTTTTCCCATAGATCCTCGTCGACGTGGCGGCAGCAAAGCAAAACCAAGGCGTCGCCGCAGTGGTCATTGCCCTTCCTCGCCCCGGTATAGGCGGCGAAGCCCGCGCCTTCGATATCGCCCATCGCCTCATACGCCCAGGCGAGTTCCGCGAGGCATTCCATGTCCCCGCGCTCCACCCCTTTGCGGAGAGATTCCACCGCTCGGCCGAGGCGAGGCTTCGTGCATATGCCATCGCGGTACCACCGCCCGAGCTCCCGAATCGCCTCGAGCAGCCCTTGATTCGCCGCTTCCTTCAGGCATTCAATGGCCTTTTCGTCGTCTTGGGGGACGCCTTTGCCATAACGGTAGCACTCCGCTAAGCCAAGATACCCCTTGAGGTAACCCTGTTCCGCCGCTTTGCTGAAATAACGGAAAGCCTTTTCGCCATCTTCCCCTACCTTATGGCCATAAAGATACTTACGGCCGAGGAAGAAATAAGCCTTGGTTACGCCCCGCTTCCCCGCGGCTTTGCAGATGCTCTCAAAGCGCGGATCCCCTTCCTGATGAAGGCGCTTGCCAAGGAGAAAAAGCGCATTGGCATCGCCTAAATCGCTCCTTCGAATCAATTCTTCGGTCGATAAATTGAGGTAATCTTCCGCCATGAAAGGTCCTCCTTAGAAAAGCTCGAGCAAGATCAAGTCGAGGAGGTCGAGGCCGCGTGAGGTCGCCTTAAACGTCTTCTCGTCCATGTCGATGAGGCCGCGCTCCTGCAGCTTACGGATCTGCTCGCCATAACGGGACGGCAAGGAGAAGCCAAAACGCTCCTTAAAAGTCTCGAGGGAAAAGCCCTCGACCAGGCGCAGGTTCGTCAAGAAGAAGTCCTCGAGCTCCGATGCCAATGTCAGCTCCTCCCGCTCGCCTTCGTAGTTTCCTGATAAATAGCTGGAGAGGTTCCGCGTGTTCTTATAACGGATTCGCCCGATATAGCCCGCCGCCCCAAGGCCGACCCCGACATAAGGAAGGTCCTTCCAATAGGTCAAGTTATGCGCGCACTCATAGCCCGAAAGGGCGAAGTTGGATATCTCGTACCGGGCAAAGCCCTTTTGTTCGAGGGCGTCGCGGATGAGTTCGAAGTAACGCTGCTGCGCGTCGTCTTCTAGGGGCTTCTTCCCATTTACCGCGAACATGGTGCCGGGCTCAAGGATCAGCGAATAGCAGGAAAAATGGGTGACGTGAAGCGACAAAAACGCCTCGATGTCCGCCTGAACGTCCTCCTCGGTTTGCCCTTCGAACCCATACATCCAGTCGGCGTTGATGTTGCATATACCCGCTGCAAGAAGATGGTCCACCGCTTTCTTCACCGCCTCGAAATCGTGGCTGCGGCCGAGGGTTTTTAAGTTTTTTGGGGTCGAGGATTGCGCGCCCAAGGAGACGCGGTTTACGCCATAAAGGGAAAGCATACGCGCCTTTTCCGCGCTTAAGGAATCGGGGTTGGCCTCGATGGAGAACTCACCCCCTGGCCTTAAATGCGCCGAAAGCATCGAAAGCAGGCGCTTTAGTTCTTCTTCGCTTAGGCAACTTGGCGTTCCTCCCCCGACATAAAGGGTCGAAAAAAGCCCGCACGCACGGGTGACGAGCTCTTTTTCAAGCGCATCGAGGTAACTCCGCGACCATTCGGGTCGATAGAGGACCTTCGGGAAGTCGCAATAGGGACAGATGCGCCGACAAAACGGGATATGGACGTAGAGGGAATCAGGCCTTGGGGAGGTCATCGCTTCCGCTTTCCTCCGCTTTCGAATCCTCGGTTTCCTCGCTCGGCTTAGGCTCGAGCTCCTCGACGGGCTCCAAAAGGCGGTCGAGTTCCTCAGCGGCGATCTCCTTGTCGGATTTGGGTTGCTCGTCCTTCTTGAAGACCTTCACGTGCTTCTTGAGCAAGATGACGATGAGGACGATGATGCCGAAGGCGGCGACTAAGATGATGGGATATAGGAATTCAGGCATGGGGGTCACTCCTTTTCCCCGGGGCTACGGGGCGTGTAGACGTATTTGTTCTTGATGCGCAGCTTCTTGTAGAGCTTGGCTTGGGCGAGGCGGTCCATCGAGGTGCGGGCGGTCTCGTAGGCGACGTGCATCGTTTTCTTGAAGTCCTGGATGGTGTAATACCGGCCAAGCGTCGAATGGGAGGCGAAGAAGAGGGCTTGCTGCTTGGAGATGTCGGGATGGGTCTCGACGATGTAGCGCGCGGCCATCTTCACCTCTTTGTCGGTGAGGCTCACCTTGGGCGCGAAGACGCTCTTATCGAAGACGGGAATGTCCTCGATGACGGGGACGTCCTCCATCGGGGCGCTGTGGCGGCGAGGCGTTTCCTTCGGGGCGGGAACGGGCTCTTCTTCCTCCTCGTCCTTCTCGACGAGAATTTCCACTTCCTCAACGGGCTCAGGTTCTAATTCTTGCCGCGGGGGCACGGGCACCTCGACGGGCTCGTTCTTGGGGGAAGGCGCGACCTCGAGGGGCTTTTCCTTCGGGGCGGATACTTCCACTTCGGTGAGTTTGCTCGAACTCTCCGGCACGGTTTCTTCGTGCATCTCGCTGCGGAATTCGCGGCGAAGCGCATCCGTATGGACGCGAGATAGCTCGTTGAGCATGGCGTCCAGCATGGGGTAAAGCGTCTCGATCGTGTGTAAGAGCACATAAGTGAAGTCGCCCGTTTTGGCGGTCTCGAGGCAGAGGTCCTTGCCTTTGCTATCGCGTAAGAGCGTGGCTTCTAGAGGCAAGAGGAATGCGCTGCTCCCATAGCCTAGGCGCGAGAGCATCTTCTTGCCGATGGAAACGGCCATGAGTTTGTTATGGGCGGCGAAAGGCTCGATGTATTCGACGAAATACATGGCGAGCAACGCCTTGATGGTCGGGTCTAAGGGGTCGCGGCTTACGAAGTCCTCGAGGTTTTGCTCAAGCGACTCGATGTCGTTATATTTGGCATATTCCCCCGCCCTGCCATAGCCGACGGTCGCGTCATTGACGCGGTAGAAGGACACGAGTTCCTCCGTGCCCGACATGGCGCTATAGACGTCGGCGAAGAAGGATTCGCAATCGGCGAAGGCGACGCCCGCGTCTTGGCGGAGGAAGTCGCGATAGCCTAGGATCGGCACCTGCTCGGGGGCGCCATCGCGGTAAAGACCGCTAAGCATCGCCGATAACGTCGGGTCGGAGACCTTGATCCCCTCGAGCTCAGCGGCGCTGCGCAAGCAGGAAATCCAATAGGCGCGGTCGAGCTTGCGCTTCTCCTCGGGGAGGGCGTCGAACTGGGCATAGGCTTTCTGGAATTCGGCGAGCTTGGCCTTGAAGAGCTCGATCTTGGCCTTGATCGCGTCGGTCGAGGTGACGCAGAAAGGAAGCTGCGCGATGGTGCGCAGGCAAGTCCTAGTCGCGTTTGCGGCACGATAGGAAAGCACCTTGTCCCAAAGCTGCTCCACGAGCGATGTCCCAAGCGCGGCATAGAAGCCCTGCTTGGTCACATAGGTCACATCGGTGTATTTGACGGCGATGGGGTTGAGCGTAGCCATGGAAAGTCCTTTCCAACATTATAGGTACTTGCAAGAGGCAAAATCAACCAAAAATCTACTAATTCCCCCACTTCTTATCTTTGATAATCCCCCATGGCATCGATATATTTCGGCTTTTATGGAAAAAAGGGCCTAGACGCGCTAGACCCTCGGTTTCCTCTTTCGTTACTTCGGCAGGACGAGCTTGATGGCGCCCGGGACGACGTTCACGGTGAAGTTGTTGCCC
>JAFSVB010000158.1 GCA_017450325.1 Bacilli bacterium
GGTAGTAAAAACCGTCAGCAACGTCATTAGAAACTGAAAGATAAAGGAGGCAATATAGACGCCCCAGCATCCCTTCAGCATGACTTGTGTGGTTTTGCCTAAAGAACTCATCGCCACATTGTAGTCCCTCGGCAAATCAAGAAAAGATTAATTTGCCCAGAGGAGATTTTCTTTTCCGTGATGGATGACGAATATTCACAATCACTAAAATGCAGAATTATAAAAATCTCTGCAAAAACAGCATGTTTTCCTTTAAAATATCGATTTTTGCGCCGTTTTTGGGATAATGCTGTATTCTTATCTCAGCTCGGAGGAAGTACCCATGTTTGACTACATTACGGTAATCTTCATTGTCGTCCTCGCCCTCACCGCCTTGATTGGCTTCTGGCGTGGCGCGTTCAAGACCTTATCCTGGATCATCCTGGTCGCCGCCTCAATCATCCTCGCCATATTCTTATCGAAATGGCTCGCGCAGGTATACCGCGATGGACCGATTGGCGGAGCGATCTATAACGGCTTTTATCCATTCATCGCCGGCAAGATCAACATCGAAGTCGCCCCGGGCTACACCATCACCGGCGACACGATGACCACCGCGGACAAGATCGCCCTGTACAACACCATGGGACAGACCGCGACGGGGGATGCGACGTGGACCTTGTTCCATGCGGCTTATGAAAACGTCAAACTTCCGCCTGTCTTCTATAACCTCGTCGACCGTCTTCTCAATGAATCCATCGCGGCCTATAACGGGGCTGAGTTCGCCCTCGCTGCACCGATTGCCAACGTCATCACCAACGCCGTATGCTTTGCGGCCGCTTTTGGCACGATCTTCGGCGCCGCTATGTTCGTCGGCGGCATCGTCCTGAGCGTTCTTCGTTTCATCCTCAAACTCGCGAAGGGACACCCGGGCCTGTTCTCCCGTTTGCTCGGTCTCATCGGCGGTTTTGCCATCGGCTGCGCCCTTGTTTGGGCCACCTGTCTCACCTTCAATCTCATCATGCTCATGGATAATGATGCAGCCACGTATCTCCGTGGCATCCTGCACATGACCGAAGGCGATACGACCTGGACATTCGCCAAGTGGCTAACCAGCACCGACTTCGGTTATTCCGGCGTCATCTCCTTCTTCATCGGCTAGTCTTTTCCCTCGGCGATAAGGGAAAGAGAAAAAGTTTAGACAGTGTAAAAATTTTGAGTTTTCGCAAACCCGTTTTTTACCAATAAATTCTCCTTAAAAACTACTAGTCGATTTTGAATTATTCCGATGGTTTCTCTTACCTCATCAGAATTCATTTTTTGCAACCCCCTTTTTCTAATAGAAAATAGAAGCGGGGTGCAAAGACGTTGATTTTTAAAAATGCGTGTCTATCATTATCCCCGCAAGGCCCGAGGGAGGGCCTACTTGCCTCCTGACATAGAACGCCACGAGAGCGTTAACGCTTGTTTTAGAACCCTCGCGTTTCAGGAAGCACTTATGGGAGGAAACCTTATGTTACAGGTATGTAAGAGAGATGGGTCATTGGTAGCGTTTGACCTCAAGAAAATCGAATCCGCTATAGAGCGCGCCTTCACCGCAGAGCACCAGGAAGTGACGTCCGACGTCATCGAGCTTTTGGCTCTGCGTGTTACCAGCGCGATCAATAAGAAGATCAAGAACGAAGTCATCGGCGTCGAGGATATCCAGGACGCGGTGGAAATCGTCTTGATCCAGACCGGCTACGTCGAAGTCGCGAAGTCCTATATGGATTATCGCGCCAAGCACGCCGCGATCCGCACCGTGAAGAACACGAACCTCGACTTCAAGAACGTCGTCGATTCCTACCTTCGCGTCGCCGACTGGCGCGTCAAAGAGAACTCCACCGTCACCTATTCCGTCGGTGGCTTGATTCTCTCCAACTCGGGCGCCGTCACCGCCAACTATTGGCTTTCCGAGGTCTATGACAAAGAGATCGCCGACGCTCACCGCAACGCCGATATCCACATCCATGACCTCTCCATGCTCACCGGCTATTGCGCAGGTTGGTCGTTGAAGCAACTTATCAAGGAAGGCCTCGGTGGCGTTCCTGGCAAGATCACTTCCTCTCCCGCCCGCCACTTGATGACCCTTTGCAACCAGATGGTCAACTTCCTCGGCATCATGCAGAACGAATGGGCTGGCGCGCAGGCCTTCTCCTCGTTCGACACCTATCTCGCCCCATTCGTCAAGAAAGACGGGCTCACCTATAAGGAAGTCAAGCAGTGCATCCAATCCTTCATCTATGGCGTCAATACGCCGTCGCGTTGGGGCACGCAATCGCCGTTTACCAACATCACCCTCGACTGGACCGTTCCCGACGATATGGCGAACCTTCCCGCGATCGTCGGTGGCCAGGAAATGGACTTCACCTATGCCGATTGCAAAGAAGAGATGGCGATGGTCAACAAAGCCTTCATCGAGACCATGATCGAAGGCGATGCGAACGGCCGCGGCTTCCAATATCCGATCCCGACCTATTCCATCACCCGTGACTTCGACTGGTCCCCGACCGAGAACAACAAGCTTCTCTTCACGATGACCGCAAAGTACGGCACCCCCTACTTCTCCAACTACATCAACTCCGACATGAAGCCGAGCGACGTCCGCTCGATGTGCTGCCGTCTCCGCCTCGACCTACGTGAGCTTCGCAAGAAATCCGGTGGCTTCTTCGGCTCTGGCGAATCCACTGGTTCCATCGGCGTCGTCACCATCAACATGCCGCGTATCGCCTACCTCTCCACCGATAAAGCGGACTTCTATGCCCGTCTTGATCGTCTGATGGACATCTCCGCCCGCTCCCTCAAAGTGAAGCGCCAGACCGTCTCGAAACTCCTCGTCGCTGGCCTCTACCCCTACACCAAGCATTACCTCGGATCCTTCAACAACCAC
>JAFSVB010000159.1 GCA_017450325.1 Bacilli bacterium
CCATTCCGTTGAGCACGATCCGTTCATTAGCAAAGCGATCCACGAAGCTCGTGTCGACGTGAATAAAGATGGTATCGAAGCCGCCGCGTATACGATCATTGAAATGGATGATGAGTCTGCGCCTGTGGGCCCAGTCCTCGAAAAATGGGTGATCAAGTTAGACCGTCCATTCCATTATGGCATCATGGACTCGCTAGGATACCCGTTATTCTTAGGGACGGTGAATACCGCCAAGTAGGGGTGTAGCCACATCAAAAAAGACGGCTATCGCCTCCAACGTAGAGACTGCCGTCTTTAACGTTCTTTTGCACCAATTCCCGTATGTGTGGCGACTTTGTGGCACCCTCTCTGGTAGAGTAGTGGCATAATGAAAGAAAGGTGGGTCCATTATGAAAACGATTCGGTTATGCCTCATGTCCTTAAGCCTATGCTTAACTAGCTGCGCGGCGCCGTTAATGCTACATGCGGACAACGCGGTTTATCCCGTGGAAAAAGCCACGTTCCATTACGCCCCCGTCGCCCCAAAGAAGACCGATTCCTTCGTCGGCGACGTCTATTTCTCCCGGAACTACTTCGAGCATCCTTCCACCGAATACGACCCACACCTCGCAAGCGCCTCGGCTGCCATGGTCATCTCGAGCTTCACCGACTTTGGTCCCTTTGATGCGGATTGGTATCTGAACCAATCCAAATTCGTGCATGAATATTTCGATGCCATCGGATTCAATAGCTTCGCCGTCAACGAGGACTACAAGCAGTCCGCGACCTTCGATTCCATCGGCCTGGCCGCGGCGAAAAGGGAATTCGGCGACTACACGGTCGTGGCCATCACCCCGCGCTCGGGCGGCTATTTCCGTGAATGGGGCAACAATATGCACCTAGGGGATGGCAGCAAGTCCGACATGATGCACGAAGGCTGGTATAACGCCGCGAACAAGCTCATTTCCTTCCTCGATGGCTATGTCTCCTCCAATAACGTCCAAGGCAAAGTCAAGCTCTGGATGACTGGGTTCTCCCGTGGCGGGGCGACCACCAATCTCGCTGCCGGCCTCATCGACAATAAGCTTAGCAGGGGAGAGAAGCTCTTCTCTAACGGCGCCTCCATCAGCCGGGACGACGTCTATGCCTATACCTTCGAGGCGCCGCAGGGGGCCAACGTCAACGCCACCTCCGTCAAAGCTCCCAAGGACGCGCTTTACGATAACATCTTCAACATCGTCAACCCCCTCGACATCGTCCCCAAGCTCGCCATGAAGCAATATGGCTTCACCCGCTTTGGGCGCGACAAATATATCCGCACCGCCTTCTATGACCCGACGGGCTATGAGGCTTATCGCCGCACCTACCGCGCCCTCCTTGACGTCATCAACCAAAACAAGGAAACGACGGTCAACCATTGCGACGAATTCTCCATGGGCGGATTCGAGATCAAGAACCTCGGCGCGGATATCATCGCCCTCATCGTGGGCGCCTCCTCTTCCGATGAAGAGCTCGTCAAGTACGTCCGCAAACTCAAGGACGAGACCAAGGCCAATTACGATGCCAACATCGCCGTTTCCATCATCCTCGAGGAACTCGTCAAGAACATCGGCGACCGCAAGGCCTACGCCGCCAAATTCCAGAATCCCCTCGAATCCGTGATGCTGCTGATCCAAGACGAAGCCAACCCCGTCGACTTGCCGATGAAGAAGCTCTTGAAGGCCTTCGCCGTCGCGATGATCTGCAAAGCCGTCGGATACGAAGACAAAGCCAAGGGCGAGATCGCCGATAGCTGGGGAAAGGACATCGGCCATGAGGTCAGCCGTCTCGTTGGCGTCCTCACCTCCCCTTTGCTCGATGTCTATTGGGAGCGCCCGAACGAACTATTCTCCCTCGCGGGCTACGCTTCTTACGTCATGCAGAACCATTATCCCGATTTCGTCTTCGCCCACCTCGCGAGCCAGGATAGCTATTACGTCGACGCCTATAACGAAGGCAAGGCCGCTTCCGATAAGATCACCTTGAATTCCTTCATGGATAATGCCGACTATGGCCGCATGAAGTTCTTCGGCTATAACGACATCGGCTTGCGCCTAGACAGCAAGAAAGGGCACCGCGCCATCTGCATCGACGGCCATTACGTCGGCAAAAGCGATGTCTCTAGCTGCGACTCTGGCTACGCCGCGGCCTATTATTCCTACGCGACCGAAGAGAAGATGGAGCTCTTCATGCCAGCGAACCGCACCTACAACATCTCCATGAAGTCCTATTCCAAGAAGCCTTACCACCGTTGCGAATACTGGGCCTATTACGAATACTTCGCCTTGGATAACTCCGGCAAGGTCCAAGTCCAGCGCGACCACAAGAAAGAAAGCGTCTGCTTCGCCTCCGACCGCCATAAGCGCGACGTCGCCATCGTCCAATAGGAGAAGCAAAGGCATAGGAAGCAAAATGACTGAGCGGCAGAAAGCCAAAGCTGCTCAGTTTTCTTTATGCGCCTATGGAATGATGCGCTTCGCCTTTTTTACCATGATCTTGGCGGAGCTCTGGAAACGGACTGGGTAAATATTGGAGGGTGAGAATCGATTCCTTACTCGCGGGCCTTTTCGCCGCCTTTTGGTGTGGACTTCTTGGACATAAATTGGGCGATGAAACGCATTATCCGCGCGGCCGAATGTGCACGCAAAACCTTCATTAAGTGGGGCGATTTACTGAAATTGGTGGTGAGTGGTGTAACGTGGTGTAAAGTGGTGTAGATTGGTGTTCGCCGGTGTGATATCCTAATCCTAAGGAGGCTATGGCCATGAAGAAAATCCCTCTCGGAATCGATGATTACCGCGCGCTGATCCAAGAATGCTATTACGTCGATAAGACCGCCTTGATTCGGGAAATCATCGATACGCCATCGGAATCGGTGCTTCTTTTCACCCGTCCGCGGCGCTTTGGCAAGACGCTTGCCCTTTCCATGGTCGATACCTTTTTCGACGCAAAGATCGAGGACAATGCCTCCTATTTCGTGAACACCGCGATCGCGGACGACCCTGAGGCAATGAAGGAAGCGGGAGGCTATCCGACCGTCTTTTTGTCGTTCAAGGATTGCCATGCGATGGATTACGCGGAGATGGAGGGGTTCGTTTCCAAGCAGATTCGCGATGAATACCGCCGCCACGACGAACTTCGGGATTTCGTAGACAAAGATGGCTCATTGAAATCCTATTACGACGCCTTTCTCAAAGGCGGCATGCCCCCGTCCGAATCCGCTTCTTCCTTGTTCAACCTAACCCGTATGCTCCAAATGCGCCATGGCAGACCCGTCGTGCTGCTGATCGACGAATACGATACCCCCATCCAAAGCGCCTACGATAACGGCTTTTACCCGCAGGCGATCCATTTCATGCGACGCCTCTATGGACTTGCGCTGAAAGGCAATCGCAACCTGCGGGTCGCCGTCATGACCGGGGTCACGCGAATCGGCAAGGAATCCATATTCTCGGGCCTCAATAACGTGGTCGTTTCCAAGGTGCTCGACCAAAGGACCGGGGAGTTTTTCGGCTTCACGGAAGAGGAGACGAAAAAACTGCTGGACTACTATGGGCTTGGAGATCGATTCGAGAACATCAAAGGCTACTACGACGGCTATGTTTTCGGAAGCAGCTTGGTCTTCAACCCTTGGTCCACCCTCTATTGCATCCGCAACGAAGGCCGCTTCGATACCTATTGGGCCAATACTTCTTCCGACCAATACATCGCTTCCGTGCTGAAGAAAAACCAAGACATCATCCCGCTGGTCACCCAATTGCTCAACGGCGAAAAGGTCTATGCCAAGCTAAACGAGAATTTCGCTTACGGCGAGGAGGACATGAGCAACCTGTTAAGCCTTCTCGTAAGCACCGGCTATCTTACGGCGGTCCCCGATGTTTCGACGGGGTTCCATTACGTCTCCTTGCCAAACCTCGAGATGAAAGAGCTTTTCGCTCGCGTTGCCCTGGCCTCTAGAAGCGGAAGCGCGCTTTCTTCCTTGCTCCAACTAAAGGACGCCTTCATCCGCGGAGACATCAAGGCCATCGGAGACTACTTAAACGGCGAATTGCTGCAGTCGATGTCGTATTTCGATTTCGCGGAGGAAAGAAACTACCAAGCCATGATGCTGACTCTCACGTCGCTTCTTTTCCGCGAGATGGACGTCCGTTCCGAAGTGCTTGAAGGAACGGGGAGATGCGACCTATGGATCCGCTCAAGAAACCGAAGCCTCGCCGTCGTCATCGAGCTCAAGAAAGCTAAGGCCAGGGTCTCTTCCGCCAATTTGATGGCCTATGCCAAATCGGCATTGCGGCAGATTGAGGAGAAGGGCTACCTGCGCTCCGCGATCGGCCATTATGACCACGTCGTCGCCTTCGGCATGGCCTTTTACAAAAACTCGGTCCAAGTCGTTTCCAAAACGTATTGATTCCTTTTCCTTAGGGACGTTCGCCACGGAGGTCATAGAGTTCAAATCCGGTATCGATGAAAATATGCAAGTGCGCGGATTTATAGCAGATTCTGCGGAAGCGAACGCTTCACTCCTTCGCCACACCTAGAGCCTAGCGAAAGCGAGGCATCAATCGGTGGGACGCAAGCTTCGATATAACTGGCTTACCAGGCGACCGAGAAGACCCGAGGAAGGAAAACCAAGAAGATGCGTCCAAACGGGAACGAATGTTCCTTCAGTGTTTAAAGCAGGAACGCCGCCCCTTATAATGAATGCACCAAAAACCGTGCATTTGCTCGTTCATCATATAAGGGGAGAGGAAACGTATGCTCGATGGAAAGAAATGCTCCATATTGCTGGTACTAGAAGTCCTTAAGGAATACTCCGACAAAGACCATTTCCTCACCCAGCAAGCCATCATCGATAAGATCGAGTCTCGTTATGGGCTACGCTTTGAACGCAAATCGATCTCCGACTGCATCAAGCTCCTCCAGGAACTCGACTACGACATCGAGAAAGGCCCGCGGGGAGGCTATGCGCTGATCTCGCGGTTACTTGACCCCTCCGAAGTCCAATTCGTCACCGACGCCCTCTTTTCCTCCAGGTCGATCCCTGGCAAAGCCGCTGCAGATCTCGCCCGAAGCGTGCAGTCTACCTTAAGCGTCCATCAAAGGGCGAACTATAACTATATTTATAAGACGCCGCAGATCACCCGCACCGACTCCAAAGAAGTCTTCTGGGCCATCGACACAATGCATGAAGCCATCCGGCAGGGGAAGCGGATCTCCTTCCAATATAAGACCTATGACGAGCATGGTAAGGAGACGTTACGTAACGATGGCTACCGCTACATCGTCTCGCCCTATTACCTGGTAAGCAATAACGACTTCTATTACTTGCTTTGCAACTACCGCGAGAAATACCGTCCCATCAACCTCTTCCGCCTCGATTGCTTAACCAACCTTCAAATCGAGCCCGAGTGGCCCATCAAGCCACTTGCTACCTTAGAAGGGGCGGAAGGCTTCGACATCGCAA
Organism: Bacilli bacterium; assembly: GCA_017450325.1. Classification (GTDB taxonomy): domain Bacteria; phylum Bacillota_I; class Bacilli_A; order RFN20; family CAG-826; genus Alloenteromonas. Next base: position 5,483 of record JAFSVB010000159.1, read on the forward strand.
GTTACCTTAACGAGCACCTCTATATGCTCGGTGGGGACAGCGTCGACGCGACGCTACGCATCGATCAGGCTAACGGCATCCATTACCTTAAGGATTGGTTTGGAACTAAGGCGAGACTAGCGGAAAAAGGCGGTGTATTGCTCGCCAAAATCAAATGCAACGAAAATTCGCTCTTCTATTGGATACTCCAATATGGCGACGAATTCACGTTGCTTGAACCCGAAGGCTTAGTGCAGCGGCTAAGGGAACACCTAAAGAAACAAAATGAGAAATATGGGGGATAAGAATTATGGAAGAAGTAGGCAAATGGATCGCGTCCGAAACGCTGGAGCTCAGCGCGTTTTGCGTGAAGCACCACGAGTTGAAAATCCCATCCTACCAACGCGGCTACGAATGGGACGCCTATAACGTCCAGCGGCTGCTCCGCTCCCTCTATGATGGAACCGAAGACCAGACCTTCCTCGGCGCGGTGCAGATTTCCGCGAACCTAAATGAAGGCGGGAATTTCATCGTCGATGGCCGTCAACGCCTCACGACCTTGGCCCTTTTTTACGCCATCATGGCCAAGCGCTTTGGCTGGGATAAGGAAAGCCCTCTTTTAACCGTTCTCGACGACGAGGATTTAAAGACGGCTATCAATCACATCTTCAATGAAGAGGGTTACTTGCAAGTCCTCTCGAGCATCGGCGGGAAGCACGATATCACGAGACTGAACCGCAACGGCAAAGACACGGCGGCCAAATTCGAGAACATCTACCATCGAAACGCCTCCTATATCTTTACCGCCATCGAGGCCGATCACTTCGCGGAATTACACGAAGGAAAGGATGGATCGAAGGCGAAGGAGATGTTCCAAACCGTCTTCTTCCTTGTCGTGACCATCATCGACCGCGACATGAGCCAAGTCATCCGCATCTTCGATACCCTCAATTCGACCGGACAAGGGCTTAGCGACGAAGCCATGTTCAAGCTCCGTTACCACGCGTATCTACGCGCCAGAGAAGACAATAGCCTTTCTGCGGAAGAGACGATGAATGAAATCAACAAAGGGTACCAGTTGGTGGAGGAGTATAACGATGATCCCCATACCGTGATACCCGTCCGCATGGGAGACGTGCTCTGGGGCTACCGAACTTATTTATTGACGCATGAAGAAGTACGGAAAGCACTGATCAAATCGGACATGACCTATGGGACGCTCGGGTTCTTCGAGACGCTTTTTAGCAAAGAAGAAACGAGTAAAGGCTTCGAGGTCTTGAAACTAGAAAGTTTCCATAAATACATTGAGTGGCATCTAGAGTTCTATCGTTACGCCTATCCGAAGGAAGGAGAGGGAAGCGTCACCAAGGCGGAGATGGCGATCGACCGCATTTTGCCCGATTTGCTCGCTTGGACGAGGTATAGCTCCGCTTGGGCGCTGCCCATTGCCTTTTTCGCGGCGAATCGAGCCAAAGACATGAAAATCGAGCACGCCTTTACGGATGCAACGACGAAGGCCCGGCCTATTTTCGAAGTTCTTTATTTCTATTCCGTCGTCTATGAAAAAAGCATCAAATACGTGAAGACCGATTTCCTTTGGGATGCCTTCAATAAGAAAGACGTGAAGGAAATTCAAAAACACTGTGGAAAGTGGATTTCCGATGCAGAGACGGACCGCAAGGAATGGGAATACGACTCGTTCTGGAACAATGTCCGCGACAATTTCTATGGGGACTATGGACGAGCCTACACCTTCCTCGCGGTGATGGAGGCTTGCGATGCCATGGAAAAAGGCAAGGATTTCTACGGCTTCTTCAAGGCGGTATATCCGTGGTCGAAGCAGTGGAAGCGCCCGCAGATCGAGCACATCTATTGCCAAAAGCTGTTCCAAGAGGAAAAAGCAGGGCTAAGCGACGAAGAGAAGGCGAGGTTCAACGGCCTTGGCAATTTCGTGCTGCTTGAAGAAAGCATCAACAAAAACAGCTTGAAAGACCATAAGCCCTCGGAGAAATTCAACGCGGAAGGCTATTCTTCTTCCAGCGAGATGCAGCGAGGCTATTTCTTCCCGAATTCGAAATTCGCCTCGGTGCAATGCCTACGCGAAAAGTATGAGGAATACCTTAAAGTAAATGGCGACCTTGATGAGGCGAGAAACTGGCTGAACGTCATAATGGACCGTTACGGGAAAATGAAAGAGAAGTTCCTCGAATTGTTCCCGCTCTTTAAAGAGATAGAGGAGAAGTGCGAATAAGTCCCAAAAACCGTCCATAACTTCGCCTATCCTTGAAATGAAAGGAGGCAAGCATGGCTCGGTTAACCAAAGCAGATTTCAAAGCGTTAAAAGGGAAGACCGTCGCGTTTAAAACGGTTACCTATAACGAAGACGTCCGCATCCGACTGGTGAACTATGGCGAAGACGCCAAGTTCAAGAAAGTCCGTTTCGGCGCCTTAAACGCGACGATCAAAGTCAAGTTCGTGACCTATGGGGAAGACGTAAAGCTCAAAGAGGTCACCTATGGCGAAGACTTCAAGCTCCTCGCCAAATAACATGGGAAGAAGGATGTCCTTAAATATGGGCGTCCTTTTCTCTTATGTCCAAAATTTGGTGCATTAAGGTTCGTATCATTTCTTCATCAGGAGACAATCGAAAATGACGAACAACAATGCATCATTTCTCCCCAACGTATTCGGGCTTTGGGGAATCAAAGAAGAACTAAAACTCATCCATAGTTGGTACCTAGACCCTAGCTCCATCAACGAAAGGAAATCCATGCTACCGCGCGGCTTGCTCTTCTTCGGCGCGCCAGGATGCGGCAAGACGTTATTAGCCAGAGAATACTCCAAGCTCTTTAATTGCCCCGTATTTGAGATCGAAGGCAATTCCGACGACGTCCAAAAGGAACTCGTCGAAACCTCCGAGAAAGCCTCCAAAGAAGACATGGCGATCGTCGTCATCGACGAGATGGACAAGCTCATCCATAAAGACGACAAGCTAGCCCGTATCCTCCAAGCCCAGCTCGATGGATTTAAGCAGCGACTTAGCGTCCTTACCTTAGCCACCGCGAACGAACGCTTTGAAATCCCCGAGCCCTTACGGAGAGAAGGACGGTTCGACCGGCAGTTCTTCGTCGAGTTCGTGTGCAAAGAAGAAACCGAGGAGGCGTTACGTAACTTCCTTGCTGTGGCGGGGCTATCCATCAACGAAGAAGACATCCCCGAACTCGTCGACGAATTCTTTGGCGACACCCCAATCCATATCCGCTCCGCCATCTTTGGGGCCTCGTTAAGGAAAGGGGACGCCTGCACCGCGGAAGATATCTTAGATTCCTCCTATTTCCTCCACGAAGGGATCATGCCAAAGAAGGAGGACCTTGAGGTAAGCAAAGCCACCGCCATCCATGAAGCGGGGCATGCCGCCTACCTTCATTTCTATGCGCGTTCCATTTCCTATGGACGGATCTATTTCACATCCCGCGGTGGCTTTACCACCATCCAGCGCCAGAAGAAGACCTCCACATTCGAATCCGTCAACGAGCGCATCCAGTGCGACCTCGCGGGGCTAGTCGCCGAGGAACTCTTACTAGGCCATCATGACTATGGCAGCCACATCGACCTCGATGACGCCCACAATACCGCCTATCAGCTCGTCAACATGGAGGCGCTAAATGGAGTAGGGGAACATTGCACGAGACCCGCCTACCAAGAACCCTCGGGGCAACTCTCCCAAATCAAAGTGCATCGCCTCGAAGTCGCTTCGGAGAAATACGTCCTCTCCCAATACAAAAAGACAAAGCGGAAGTTGCGGAGGGTTAAGAAGGACATCCTCCGCCTCTATGCGTTCTTACTGGAGAACAAGAAAGCATCGAAGCAAGACATCGCGCGGATCCTTGGGCCGGTGCGATAGAGGATAAAGCAGACACCAAAGAAGCGGTTCAAGCTTCAAGGTAGTTTATATGTAACTAAATATATATCTTACGGATAATGTCAGATGTCATATATATTTACATATAGAATATAAGTAAAATTGTATATTGATTATCGCCGATGATGGCGC
>JAFSVB010000160.1 GCA_017450325.1 Bacilli bacterium
CTTATAAACAGGTCATGGTTGGCGGCTCCTACGATGGCTCCAACGACGGCCCAGTCTCCTTCCCCCTCGTCAGCGGTTGGGGCGGCGCGGACTACCACGTCGGCCTGCGCCCGTTCCTCCCCCTTCCCTGATAGGGGGTGCAGGGGGTCTGCCCCCTGCATATAAGCAAAAAGAAAACCACCCCTCCCGATTGACAAGAGGGGGGGGTGCCGTCCTAAAATCGGCCCCGCATATACAAAAAGCAGGGACGCATGGGAAGAGGCGGGCGTCCAGTCGATCCCGGCGTGGGTCATGGTTGGCGGCAACTACAACAATGGCTCCAACGACGGCCCAGTCTACTTCAACCTCAACAACGATTGGGGCAACGCGAACTACAACATCGGCCTGCGCCCGTTCCTCCCCCATCCTGCACAGATAATAGAACGGAAACACATATCCGCCCCCATGCGTTCCTTGGACGAGAGTCCAGAAATCCAACACCAGAAACGGCTTGGTAGGTTCATTCTCGAAGAGCCGGAATTGTGCAAAGAAGGAGCGAGCATGAGAAGGGTCGGCGACATCCACGAAAAGGCTTTCGACAAAGCCAACATACTCGCCGCCATCGACAGCCTGTCCAAAAGCAAGGCGTCGAAGGAGGCGAGGGAATACCTGAAGAAGAACCGGGAGAGCCTGGCGGAAGACGTCCTGGCCAACCCGCACTTCGACGGGAGGTTCCGCCGGTTCAAGCGCAAAGAGGGCCAGAAGGTCCGCGACGTGTTCGAGCCGAGCATCCACGACCAGATAATCGCGAAGGCGATCGTCCGGGTCATCATCCCCATCCTGAGGCCGCGCGAATACTTCCACAGCTACGCGGCCATGGCGGGCAAGGGGCCGATCCTCGCCCGCAACGCCGTGGCCAGGTACCTGAAGAGGGACTGGGCCCGGTGGTTCTGCAAAATCGACGTCGTGAGGTGCTTCCCGACGTTCCCGCACCGTCTCGTCCTGTCCTGCTACGACCGGATATTCAAGGACCCGAAGGTGAGGGAGCTGATCGTCGAGGACCTCCAAGCCTACTCCCGCTTCGCCGGAACCGAGGACGGACTCGCCCTCGGGGAGGTGACCAGCCAGGAGTGGTGCAACCTCGCGATGACCTTCGCCTGCTTCCGCGCCAAGCAGGAGGCCAAGGTCCCGGGGCTCGTCGAGTACATGGACGACTTCGTCCTCGTCGGCAGGAGCAAGCGCGAGCTCACCAAGCAGCGCGACGCCTTCCGGGCGATCCTCGCCTCCATGGGCTTCAGGCTCCACGACGAGCTCGACGACGTCAAGCCCCTCGAATACGTCGATAAGCGCGGGAAGCGGAGGGGAGAGGCGGTGGACATCTGCGGCTACCGCGTCTACAAAAGGCTCTCGACCTTGCGCCGGAGCCTCTACAAGAAGATCCGCAGATGCATCATCCGGATGAAGGCCAGGAAGCCCGACGAGAGGAGGGCCAAGCGGTTCTTCAGCTTCTATGGCTTCCTGCTGCACAGCGCGAGCCGCAAAGTCTTCGAGATCTACGGGATCACGGAGCAATTCATCGAACGGGCCAAAGCCGCCCTGAAGGGAGAAAACACATGCAAATCCTGCTAAAGCAGACGGCTGTCGACAAGCCGGAGGCCGTGATCGTCACGGACCAATACGTCGACGTGAACGAGAACCCCATCGCCGAGTCCGTCACGGATCCTATCAGCGGCGAGACCCGCACCCAGTGGCGCTACGACGTCAAGCGCTATTCGCCCAATGAATACGTGAAGATCGTCGCCCAGGAGAACGAGCAGCTCAAGGCCGAGGTGGCCGAGATCCGCGACGCCCTCCTCGAGCAGATCGACGCCACGATCGGAGGCTAACCCATGGAAATCAAGATCGACAAGAGGGTGGCCCTGTACGCCCGCGCCGTCGTCAAAGGCGAAAGGACCCTGGAGTCCATCGGGAACGCGATCGTCCGGGCCGAGGTGGCCAAGGCGGTCGAGAAGCTGCAGCAAGAGAAGAAAGGGGAATAAGCCATGCAAGAGATCAAGCAGATCCTGGATGCGCTCGGCATCCACAGCCTCAAGGTGGCCGCCGCGATCCTCGCGGTCGTCATCGCCACGTCCATCATCAAGATCCCGGTCAAGAGGGCGGCCAACAAATACGCCGAGAACGGCGGGAACAAGAACCTCATCAACGCCCTCATCGTCTTCATCTGCGTCGTCCTGTCCTTCGCCGCGGCATTGGTCCTCGAGCTCATCCGCGTGGGCTGGGACTGGTCCGCGATCGAATGGGGCGGAAAGGTATCCGACGTCCTCCCGAACTGGGCGGTCATCGCCGTGATGGCCAGCACGCTCTACTCCATCATCTGGCAATCGCTGGAGAAGGGCATCAGCGCCGCCTTCAGCGCGATCCTCTCCAAGATCTTCAACAAACAAATCGAGCAGCCGAAGGAGCAGGTCGAGGTAATCCCTGCCCAAATCATCGAGGAGCCGAAGGCGGAAGCGACCAAAAAGGCAAAGAAGCCCGACGACCAACCCGTCCCGACCCCGATGAAGGAAACGAGACGCTAAGCGATGACCGACCGCCTCCTAAGGACATGGAGCAGATGGATACGAAAGGGGTCCTTCCTCTGGAGGCTCCGCTCCTGGCCATGGAGGATAGGGTTCGTAGATCGGTGGATCCAGAGACGGTACGCCAGGTCAGCAAGAAGAAAGAAACCGCCCTGACGCAGCAATGCGCGGGCGGTTTTCGATTTGTAAGCAAGGAAGGGTGGAATTATTCGCCTCTTGCGGCTTTAAGCAGGGCGGCACGAACGGATCCGGCTTTGTTGGACAGCGTGGAGAGCCAGGCGATGACCTCAGCGTCCTCCGGATTGTTTTTACTCAGCTGGACGCGCAGCGAGACGGTGTTCTCTTTACGCCATTTCTGCGTGGCGCGCCTTTGGGCATCCGAGTACTTTGTCTTTTTGGTTTCGTTTTCCATGATTTGATTTTGCGATGCGAATGGCTTACAATGCCCCTAGGGAATCCCTTGCGGGGTTCCCCAGAGGTCTTAATGGTTGGCGCCGTTATGACTTCTTTTTATTTGAAGCCTTAGCTTCGGCCCTCATGGCCTTCTCGAGTTCCTTTACCAAGAACTCGATGAGGTCACGGATGAATTGAGCCAGCGACATCGTATCACCTCCTTCCTTGCTTACGTATATATTATAGTCGGGGGACTATATAAAGTCAACAAGTTTTCGTTCGATTTTATCGATTTTTTAAAAAATTTTTATTGCAAGGCCTATAAGGCAATACTATACTTTTGCACATCTCCCAAGCGGGGGCCGCCTCTCGGGGGCAGAGCAATGGCGAACGCCAGCGCGAAGCCGAAGGGCATGGCGGGCTTCATGCACGGAGATGAACTAAGCGCCCTCATAGTTCAGCGGCAGAACGGATCCATGGTAAGGATCAGACCTCTTTTCGACTAAGGGTGAGGGCACCAAATCGCAAATTGGCATTTTGTTCGCAAAGTGCTTTTTTGTTTCTTTGGGGCTTGATCGATTCTCCGCGCTTGACTTCGCGCGCAGGAGAATCCAAAATCTATCCCGCACGGAGGCGTACCCAAGTGGCTGAAGGGAGCGGTCTTGAAAACCGCCAGTGGGGTACTGCCCCAGCCCGAGTTCGAATCTCGGCGCCTCCGCCAGATGCATGATTGCCGCTGATTCTGGATCGGCGGCTTTTTCAATCGATGGATGCCAAATCGTTCGCCCTTTCGTAAAATATGAAAAATAGAGTAGGAAGATTTATGGGGTTACTGGACATATGTAGTAGCGCCTCCTATTGGAGAGGACTGGATTACTTCGAACGCAAACGCGTGGTTTCGTATGAAAAGACAAGCGAGTACGAATACGATGCGCTCGTCCAAGGGAGCGAAGCGTACCATGTTCATCTCGATATTCGGCATCCGAAGAAATCGACCTGCACCTGTCCCTACGCCGATGGGAAATCCATCGTTTGCAAGCATAAGGTCGCCGTTTATTTCGCCATATTCCCAGAAGAGGCGAAAAAGGCGCTAGGCGAGTGGCAATCCATCGAAGAAGATCAGGAAGAGCGAGAGCGTGCCTATGACCAAAAACTCGCCGAGGAAATAAAGCACGCGACCGAATATGTGCAGTCTTTATCAGAGGACGAAGTGCGAGCGCGCCTAATCAACTATTTGGTCGATGATGCGATGAAGTACGAGGAAGACCCATACGAAGATGACGATCGGTATTGGTAGACAGCGCTTTCATGTGATTCCCCACCTTCCGAAAAACCGCTATTGTCTTACAATAGAACCATGTCCAAGAACCTACTCATTCTCCCGATTGCTCTTCTATTAGCGTCCTGTCAAACCACTATCCTTCCACCTTCTAGCTCGAGTCTAGATTCGTCCAAAGAGCCATCGATCTCTTCAATAGCGGCGACCGATACTACCCGAGATTCCTCCGTTACGGAGTCTTCTTTGGAAGAGGCGTTGTCTTCCTCGCAAAATCAACCCGCTTCATCCAACATTCAAAAAGAGCAAGATCTTTCCCGTTTCTTTGAATATGGCAGCAATGCGCATATCGACATCGAAGGCGCCGACAAAGTCTTTGAATTCATTTCGGAGCGTCAGGGGGACTCTGACCGAAAATACGCGGATGCATATCTACCTGTGAATGTCATCATTACTCTTGACCAAACGGAATATCGCTTTGAAGAAGTGGGGATGCGCATGAAGGGGAATACTTCCCGTAGGCGATTCTTCCAAAACGGGGATTTCGTGGACCGCGCCCACTTTAAATTGAATTTCAAATACACGTTCGACAGCGCTTTGTTCGATGATCCCTTACTCTTCCCCTTCAAACATGACTGGAGCGCGGATGCCGCGGGCAGGAAGCAGCGGAAAGACCGTTCCTTCCTCGGGCTCGATAAACTCGACATCAAGTATGTCGCGCGCAATATGGACGGCTGCTATCTACGTGAACTATACGCCTATCAGGCATTCCGCGAGGCGGATATACCCGCGCCTTACGCGAATATCGTAAAGGTTAAGTTCTCGGGTGAATCAAGCGTTTATGAAGCCGATTATGAAGCGATTGAGCCCATTGATAAAGGCTTCCTCAAACGTCGCTTCGGCAAAGACGAAGCCAAGGGCGATCTATACAAATGCGTCTATAACGCGATGGGCAAAGCGGATCTTACCCGCGATGGAGCGGTCGATCGCTCCACGGGCTTGCGCGTCGCCCACGGCAAAATCGGCGTGGAGGAGAACTACTTCGGCTATGCCCCCGTCTATCAATTAAAGACGAACGATGACCTTGGCGAAGAGAGCGATTTCTCCGCGATGACGAACTTCATCGTGACCTTGCGCGATTGCGTCTATGAAGGAGAAAGCATCGAGACCTTGAACGGGATTCTCGATGTCGATGAGTTCCTCCGGATGTCTGCGGTGAGCTATCTTCTAGGGAACTTCGACGATCAACGCTATAACTACAATAACTATTACCTCTACTTCCGACCCTCGGACCATAAGGCCATCATCCTTCCCTATGATTGGGATTGGTGCCTCGGGCTCGACGTCACGGGCAGACTCTCCAATATCGCTCCCTTAGACCGCTGGACGCTGGATGGGGGAAGCCTGTCAAACCTCTATCTTGCCACCTTCCTAGGCGATACCACTTCCTACGCGCAGGACGATATGAAGACGAAGTACATGGATTATGTGTCGACGGAGGGAGAGAAAATCCTGAATTTTGAAAAATATGAGGCTTTTGCGTCGATATTTGGGCAAAACGAATCGGAAGAAACGTATTCTGTTGCGAATTATATGGCGGAGAAGTCGCGCGCTTACGCCTAAGGAGGAAAGAACATGGAACAGCATCTATTAACCCCTGGACCATTGCTCAATGAGCATGGCAATCTCGAGGAAGTCGGCTACGCCTTTTCCTTGGTAAAACGCTACGACCGCGATGCGATCAAGGCCAAGAAAGGGCGCATCAAGGAGTGGGACTATTATTATATTGGCAACCGCGACTTTGGCCTTGCTTTGACCGTGGCGGATAACGGTTATATGTCGATGGCTTCCATCAGCATCCTCGAATTCGGCAAGACACCTTTCGACGATACCAAATCCATCATTGAGCTCTTTCCTTATGGCAAGCTCAAGATGCCACGGGATTCCCGAATGGGTGACGTGGTCTATGAGAATAAGAAGAAGGGCTTCTCGATGCAGTTCCTTCACCAAGGGGATAAGCGCCGCCTTCTTTGCTATATGGAGAACTTCGATAAATCCAAGAGGACGTTCCGCTGCGACATCACCCTTATGGAGACGGTAGGAAAGTCGATGGTCATCGCTACCCCTTGGGAAAAGCCATGCCATTTCTACTACAACCAGAAGATCAACAACCTCCTCGCCGGAGGCTATGCCAAAGTCGGGGAGAAGGTCTATGACTTCAATGAGAACTCCTGTGGCGTGCTCGATTGGGGGCGCGGCGTCTGGACATATAAAAACACCTGGCTATGGGCTTCAATGTCCGCGATTCAAAACCATCACAAAATCGGCTTTAACCTCGGCTATGGCTTTGGGAACAATACCCGCGCGACGGAAAACATGTTCTTCTTCGATAACAAAGCGTTCAAACTCGACGAAGTGAAGATCGATATTCCGATGAAATCCTTGGGTCGCGATGATTATATGGGAAAGTGGATCTTCCGTTCTCCGACAGGAGAAGTGGACATGACCTTCACGCCGAAGTACGATCGCCACTCCGACACGAACTTGCTGATTCTTCGTTCCAACCAGCATCAAGTGTTCGGAACCTATAACGGCGTCATCCATATCGACGATGTCGATTATATGATTGAGGACCTGCCTGGTTTCGCGGAAAAAGTATACAACCGTTGGTAATTGTGCGCGTATGCGCAAGAAAGCGTTGAATTCAACGTTATTTGTTGGTTAAATAGTCGCAATGAAAGCGCTATCATAGGATTTTTCTTATAGTCAAAAAGGAGACAACATGGACAAAAGCAGCGTTATCTTCGGGAACAAGATTCCTGAGAAAGTCGTGAAGAAAGGCATCAAAGGTCGCAACAAATACATCAAGAAACATGGCGATGATACCAAAAAGGAATATCATCTCGCCCTCAAACCCATTCCGACCTTACAAGAGATGGGCGTCGAAAACCTCGTGCTTGCTGACGCTCCCTTGAAGATGCCCGAAAAGGCAGTGGTTGTCGGAAACATCCGCATGGGATTCGGACATTACCGCATCTCGATTGCGATCGCTAGCTGCGCAAAGGCTCTTGGATATAATCCCGTTTGGATGGACCTCGCATCCTTTGACGCGACGGGTTCAAAGATGATTGCGGACCAGAACAACCTCTATTCGCTTGCTTCCAAAATCTCTCAGAAGTCCAAACTGTTCAACGCTCTTGTTTGGGAACCGCTCAATAGCGAAGGCTTCCGCAAGATCACCTATAATGCAGCGGACCAATGCAACAGCGAACTCCTCGCCCCTCTATATCATGATCTCCCCAAAGATGTTCCTTTCGTCGCGACCCATGCCTGGCCGGCGCAAGGGGCGATCCACGCGGGCTTGACCCACGTCGTCAATGCGATTCCCGATAACTGGCCGATGGCCCTTCATCTCGCGGAAGGTTCCATCCACGTCGTTCAGACTCCGCGCGCCTATTTCGGTTATAAGATTCTCGATGGATTCGACAAAAAGCCGCTCAAAGGCATGGGCGACGAGGATATCAAGCTCGTCGGCCATTACGTCGACCACGAACTCGTCTCGAATGTGGAGACCGACTGCACCGCGCGTATCGCCCGCCGCGAAAATGGCGAGCCTATGCGTATCCTCCTCTCCGTCGGCGGGGCGGGTGCTGGCGAAAAGCAGTTCCTCGCGATGATGCAACACCTCATCCCCCTCGTTTCCCAGGACAAAGTCGCCCTCTTCCTCAACCTTGGCGACCATAAGGAGATGTACGATAAACTCCGTGGCAAACTGCCTGAGCTCGAGAAAGCGACCAAGTTCTTCAATCAGTACGAGGAATTCAAGAAGTTCGCGGAAAGCCTTGAGCATGCCAAAGGGGTCTATCTCGTCGAGAACGATAACATCTTCGAAGCCGTCTATAGCACGAACGTCTTGATGCGCGTGGTTGACCTTCTCGTCACCAAGCCATCCGAACTCGTCTTCTACCCAATCCCCAAGGTCTTCCAGCGCCATATCGGCGGACACGAAGTCTATGGTGGTATCTATGGCGAGCAACTCGGAGATGCCGCTTATGAATGCGGCGACGCGAAGAGCATGAACCGCATGCTCGATACCCTCATTGAGGACAAAGTTCTCTATCGCAGCATCTGCGAACGCATTATCAAGCTGAAGAAAGAAGGCGTGTATGACGGTGGCTACGAAGCCGTCAAACTCGCTGTCAAAGGCCGTTAACAAGAAAAGCCGTTTCTACGTGGAAATCCTCGTAAAAGCGGCTTCCTTTTTATTCTCTTTTGCGTGAGTTTTCCTTCTCAACCTGCGATGACAAATGAATGTCTTTGTTATCCCATGCGGGACAATCTTGATCGCATAGAGACTTGGAGAAGATGAGGACCGGCGTCTTGCTGGATTGCGGATCGTCCTCGCACAGATAGGGCTCGCTATGGTATTCGTATTTGCGGAAGAAGCCATAGGCGACCTCGTTGCGCTCGGCATCGATATATAGGCGCGCGAAGAGATGACCGCGCTGCTTTGCGAGGTACTCGAAATATAGCAAGATGCCCGTGCCTAGATGCTGACGGCGGTAAGCTTTCTTGATGCCAAACCATTGGAGCCATGCCGATTCTTTCTCGGCGTCTTCTTGATAGATGCCAAATAAGCCTACGGGTTCCTCGTCGAGGAAGGCTAGATAATATTCCGCCTGGGTTGTCCCCTGAATGGCGTCCATGTAGTTTTGATAGCCGTCGCATTGGGGGAAAATCTCGTTCTGAAGCGCGACGGCCTCATCGAGATTCTCGGCGGTGATCAATTTGTATGTGAGAGTCTTCATATGCTTATTATTGAGCGGAATGCTCTTTTCGTAAAGAAAGGGATTACGGCAAGATGGCGATGTTGATGCGGATTTCCATGTCCCCGCGCGGATAGGTTCTGCATGAATGGACATAGCCATATTGTTTGTCAATCGCTCTGCGTCCGTCTTCGTCTCCAGTTACTTCATACTCGCCCGAAAGCACTTGCATGCGGCATGCGCCGCAGACGCCATGTCGGCAACGGTTATGGACATAGATGCCCGCGCGTTCTAAAGTCTCGAGAAGCGTTTCGTCTTCGCGAGCCTTTAGAATACGGACACTCTCGCCTTGATGGACGGTGAGGCTATAAGTGTGCGGGCTTTCTTCTAACTTTGGAGAGGGAGTGTGACAGTCAGAACGGACGTGGCGGATATCGACGCCAAGGCTTTTAAGTTCCCCAAAGACGAATTCCTCCATCTTCTTGGGCCCGCAAAGGAAATAGGAGACTGCGCCTTCTGGCGAATATTTTTGGATGATATCGCGGTTGATGAATCCTTTCTCGCCCTTGAACGATGGGTCATCGGACAAGACGTGAATAACACGGACGGCCTTTCCTTCGAGACCATCAAGTTCCTCTTTGCAAAGGATGTCCTTTTCTCTTTGAGAGCCATAAAGGATGGTTAGGTCAAACGGAGGGTTTTCTTGTTCATGGAGATAATGGGCCATCGCCAGAAACGGCGCGATGCCGACCCCGCCGGCGATGGCGACGATATGAGGCGCGTCGCGAATAACATTGACGCTGAAGTTCCCAAGGCCAATTTCTAGAACGACTTCGTCTCCGATTTTTAAATCGTGGTTAATATAGCGGCTAACGAACCCATCTTCGACCTCTTTCACAAGAATGGACACGACCCCTTGTTTTCCAAGGCTTGGGGAGGAGCAGATAGAGTAGGGGCGCGTCGCGATGCTTTCACCGATACAGAGCGTAATCGTCAAGCTGGTTCCAGGAAGAAAATAGACGGGTTTTGCGATGAAAAAATTGACTTTTTTCGTAGATGGCCCTACGCTTTCTATCGTTTTGACTTCCGCGCGCATAACGCCTGGATGAAGCAGTTGCGCGAGGCTCGTAACCGCATCGGCAGCGATATCATCGGCTGGGGTTTCCGCTATTTTTTTAGTACGGTTCTTCGCCGCGCGGATCGCACCTAAGGCATCGTTGGCCATGCCTTTGATATTGATATGCAACTTTCTTTTCATGCACGTTTCCCCTTCTTCCTGTCGCTGAGCGCTTCCCTAGCGGCAGCGGTGCCGTTATCGATTTGGGGAGCCATGCCATCGCCTGCTAGTTGGTGTGCGCCCGCGAAGTAGAGACCGCGGATGAAACGGTCGTCTCCCTTGGTGAGCGTCCTTGCCGCCACGTTGGTGTGCATGGTGTGGCGGTAGCCATAGATCGTCCCTAAATATGCGCCAGTGTAGTGCGATATAGTAACGGGCGTCTCGACGATGATCTCGATGATGTGGCTGCGGAGGTCGACGCCAAGGCGTTTCGATTCCGCGTCGAGGAATTGCTGGACATGCTTTCTTTTATATTCCTCATATTGCTCGGGGCTTAGCCCTTGAATCGATGAGCCATGGGGCAGATATGTGATGCTATAAAGGCACGTTCCTTTATAAGAGGCGTCTTCGTGGACGATGTTGGGGCATACGACCGTAAGGTAATCCCATTTCTCATCGCCTAGCCCTTGCTGATAATAGAATTCACTCGCTAATCCGCGGGGCGAGATGAAGGTCGCGTAGTCTTTGATGCCGAGTTCTTGCGCCTCTTTGTCCAAAAGGAGAACAACGGAGAACACAGAGACTCCCAAATCCGTGGAATTGACCCATTTTTTCGCTTTGACAGGAACTTCTTCGGCGGGCTCGATCATCCTTCCATAGACAGTGTTTGGATAGGCGCCGCAGATAACTTGCTCCGTGGCGATTTCCTCGCCGCTAGCAAGGCGGACGCCCGTGACTTTCCCATCATGGACGAGGACCTTGTCGACGCGGCAGCCGTATTCAACATGCACGCCGAGGTCTTTAGCCCCTGCCTCGAGTTTAGCTGACAATTCATAAGAGGTGTGCTTTGGAATGAAGGGCCCCGAACCGATATAATCGGAGAGGATATAGGCGTATATGGAGAAAGGCAAATCGGCGATGGGTGAACCGAGGTATACCCAATAGGCGGAGAGAATCTCCTCGACTTCCGTTGGGAAGCGGAAGAAGTCAAAGATCTCTCGGCATGTATATCCGGAGGTAATGACAAAGGGGCGGTGCTTCAAGAACATCTTGATTTTGCCCATCGGCTTCACGGATAACTCATTCATGGAATGCTGAACTTGTTTGCATAGCTCGAAGAAATCCTCAAGGGATTCCCGCAGGGTGCCATCTTTATCGCCAACGGCCTTCACAATTGCGTCAATCGGTTCTGTGAAATCGCCGTTTTCTCCACACGGGAGTTCCATGTCTATGTTCGGGGAGATATAACGGAAGCAATAGGGGATCTTGACCCATTCGACTGGATGGCCAAGACGTTCAAAATACTGCCGGATGCGAAGGGGGTGTGCTTCCGTTCCAACGGAACACATCTCATGAAGAGAAGCCTCGATTTCCACGCCTTTGCGAAGATAACTCGTGGCGACTCCTCCTGGCAGGTTATGCTGCTCGAGGACAAGGACATCAAGCCCCGCCCTACGTAACTCGATCGCGGCGGATAAACCCGCCAAAGCAGCCCCTATGACGACGACATCATAACGGGGCTTAAAGAACCTATTCATGTTTGCTCCTTCTTAAGATAAGCACGGCAGAGCCGAGAGAGAAACCAATGCAAATAATGGCTAAAATCAACGCATAACTAGATTTATTTTCGGAAATAAGCGGATTTACTAAATTAATGCTTGCCTTGGGCGATGGATTACGCGACATGAAGTCTTCAAAGGTAGAACTGCCATATTTGGAGACGATATAGTCGTATCGTTCAACGGCTGACCAAAGGATCGAAGAGTTCTCCTCTTGCTCTTTCAAAAGGGTTTGCGTGTTTCTCGCTAATCCTTCGAAAGCGGTCGATGCATCTTCCCAGTGCATATTGGAATCGACGTAACCTCCATCGGGGTTGCACCCTCCTGTCCACTCATCGATGAAGTCATCCGCCCATTGACTTGCTTCGTACTCAGCGTCGAGCTTATATAACTGAATGGCGCGCTGATTACTTGTGTATGTCGAGAAGCGATAGCTTGAACTGCTATTGTTCCATTTAATGACTCTTGGAGTGGCGTCTGTTCCATAAACCATGATGATCGCGTTTCCCTCATCAAAGGAGATTTTCCACGATGCATTATCGTCTAAAGTGGAACTCGCAGCCAACGTATTGCTACTTCCCGTATAGCAAAGGTACTCTCCGTCCCTATTTTTTAGGGAATATGTACCGATTTTGTTCCCTTCGCTAATGAGCAATGTATAAGCGTTGGAACGATTGAAGAAACGATTCATACTCTCGTCACTATTGGCCTCAAACGCTTCGTAAAGTCCATAATGACTATCCTCGTTGCTGTAAAGCCCTGTTAATATCGTTGCGTTATTCGAGCCTGTCGCCGCACCTGCACCTTCGCAGACGATGACGACTTCATCACCGATGGCGATCGAATCAGTTTTTTGCCAGGCCGCGTGAACCTCAGGGCCGTC
>JAFSVB010000161.1 GCA_017450325.1 Bacilli bacterium
CCAAGGCCATTCGCACGCATATGTGGCCGCTGACGCTTGTTCACATTCCGACCTCCCGAATCGGCTGGGTTATCTGCATCGCGGACAAACTCGTCTCCATTCAAGAGGTCCTTTCTAGAAAATGATGAAACGTATGAAAATTGTTTCACGACATTTCCTATATTAAGCAAAAGACGATTTCTTGAAAACGCTTTCTAAAAAATACCGACTACATCGCGTTTTTATCGAATTTCTATTTGTAAAAATCCACGTTCGTTATCCTGCGGTAAATTTGAAATCGCTTCCACTATTTTCATTCATTTACACCGAGCTATAGTTATGGGCCGCCAAGGAAAGAGCTTGGCCAATACACTAGGAGGTACCAGTATGAACGATGACAGGTACAGCAGTGAATTAGAGCGCGTCGAGGAAATCAGCGACGTGGAAAAGATCGACGAGGAACTCGGCTACCCCGAGGACCACGAGTACTACGAAGAATAGTTCCCTCCGAAGCTTAACGCCTTCGTCGAAGGACTCAAGTAATCTCGAGATCAGCCACCCAACTCACACTTGAGCGGATGGCTTTTTTCATAAAGTTTATTGGCACAGCTGTTCTTCGCTTTTACTCTACAAGGAATGTCGACAAGGAATGTCGCTGCTAAATATGCTTTACAATGTAATGCAAATTAATTACAGTAAAATCGAAGGAGGGACGAAACTATATGGCAAGCACCACAATCAATGTTCGAGTCGATAAGGAGCTTAAAGAAAGCTGCGAAAAGATCTTTGGAGAACTAGGTTTCGGAATGACCACCGCGATCACCATGTACTTAAAGGCGGTAGAACGTAATAACGGCATGCCCTTTCCGCTGGAGATTCCAAACAAGAAAACGCTCGACGCCTTCCAAGAAGTAGAAGACATCTCTGCGGGCAAAAAGAAAGCGAAACGGTATTCCAGCGCCGCTGAACTGAGAAAGGATTTGGGATTTTGAAGTACGATATCGTCATAACCAACCAATGTAAGCGGGACATCAAACTAGCGAGGAAACAAGGAAAGAACATTGACTTGCTTTTTGAAGTCGCCGATTTGCTCAGTGAAGGCAAGGAACTCGATCCAAAGTATAAGGATCACGCCCTTTCTGGAGATTATAACGGCAAGAGAGAATGCCATCTGGAACCGGACTTTCTCCTCATTTATGAGAAACGCGAGCGAGAGATTGTTCTCTACTTGGTTCGCGTGGGGTCGCATTCCGAGCTTTTCCGTTGAGCCGTGACGCCCTGTTTCTTTTGAAGCGACGGCGCAATAGCAATAGTATCTTGGGAATCGGATAATATGCTGCGAATGAGTGAGATCTCGGCATCGACTCTTGGTATGACCTCCCGAAGCTTAACGCCTTCGTCGAAGGACTCAAGTAATCTCGAGATCAGGGGCTGCTAAGAAACCTAAAAGGGGCTTAATCACCTTTTAGGTTTCTTAACAGCCCCCTTTATCTTTATATTCGGTTTCTGCAAGGATTTCTTTGAGTTTTGCGAAGATTTTATCCATTCCTTTTAGGTTTCCTTTATATAGTTTATATATTTTCGGATACCCAGACATATGGAAGAGCCCTCTAGGTCCGCAGAAGCAGGGCTGCTGAATTTCCTCGCGTAGGACATAAAGCGTAGACAGGGAAGCCTTTTCGGGCGAGTGGAATATGGAGCGTACGAATATCTGCGCGGCGCGGTTGATGCCTTTCTTCGGGTAGGCTTTTTCAATCAAAGGCGTATGGGTGGTTCCTGGATGGACCGTTAACGGGAGGATGTTGGAATTTCTGCAATCTTCCACCATGCGCAAAAAGAGCCCGTTAACCGCTGCCTTGCTATTTTCATAGGCTTTGATTTTGTTATAACGCTCTCCAGGGAAGAAGTCGCTTTCCTTGAATTTGCCAAAACGCGCGACCACGGAAGAGGTTTGAATCCAGCGCACTTGATGAGGCAGAGAACCCGCATACTCTCGGAGTTTTTCATAGAGAACATAGTTCGCGACGAAATTGACCCAGACGGTCATCTCAACACCATAAGGGCCTTCTTGATAGGGGATGCGATAAACGCCGGCATTGCAATAAAAGACATCGAAATCAACGCCATCTCGAATGACCTTTTCGCAGAAGGAGTGGATGCCATCTAGGCTCGCGAGATCTAGGTGCCACACCTCGATCTGCGCGCTTGGAAATTCCTCTAGTAGCTTCTCTCGTGCTTTATTCCCGCGCTCTAAGCTCCGCACGGCCATGATAATGCGGTAGTCGCGGCGAAGCACGTGTCGAATCAGCTCAAAACCGACGCCAGAATTGCCGCCGGTGATGATCATGGTCTTGTGGGAGGGGACGTTCCAACTCTTCGCGTAGCTCTCTATTTTCTCGCTCATGATGTTAAAATCCGCAAAAAATAGACGGGATTTAGAAGAATTTCTCTTTTAAGTAATCCTTAAAGTAGGTTGGGTTCATCGCCTCGCCCGTCACCTTGAGAATCCAATCGGAGGGATTTAGATAGTCATAGGCGAAGTCGTTTTCGCGAAGCCATGCGAGGACAGGGGAGAGGTCGCCGTTTTGGATTGCTTTATCGACGTCGAGATCTTTCTTCATGCGGTGAAGAATCTGGGCGCCGTAGATGTTGCCAAGGGCGTAGGAGGGGAAGTAGCCGAATGAGCCCTGATACCAGTGGACGTCTTGAAGGATGCCATGCGCATCATCAGGAACATCGATGCCCAGGTATTCTTTATATTTCGCGTTCCATGCTTCCGGCAAATCCTCCACGTCGATTTTGCCGTTAATGAGGTCGCGCTCGAGTTCATAACGGAGAATGATGTGGAGACAATAGGTATATTCGTCCGCTTCCGTGCGCACTAAGGAACGGGTCACCTGATTGACCGCGGTGAAGAACTCTTCCTCGCTCATGCTTAGAAACTCTTCGCCGAGGTGTTCACGGCAAAGGCCTAAGAGCGTTGGGGTAAAAGCGCGGCTGCGGCCGATGAGGTTTTCATAGAAACGAGAGTGCGTCTCGCATAACGCGGCGGAAGCGCGGCCATCGACGTGGTTCTCAAACTGATAGTCCGGCCAATTTTGGAACTGGATGGAATGACCGCCTTCGTGGATGACGGAATACATGGAGCTACGCCAATCGTCGACGTGGTAATGGGTGGTCACGCGGCAATCATAACGGGCGATATTGTCAGAGAAAGGATGCTCTGTTTCGCGCAGGACGCCACGGTTGAGATCATAGCCGATGGCTTTGAGCAGCCCGATGGATAGATGCGCCTGGTGGTCGACGTCGTGAGGCAAAATCTTTGGCATCGGCAGCTTCGACTGCTTTTCAAGTACGTGGGGGAGGTTCTCGACAAGGAACTTCTTTAACGGCTCAAAGACCGCGTCGACGTCCTTTTCCTTTTGCCCCTTTTCATATTGAGATAAGAAGGCATCATAAAGAGTCTCGTGCTCGGGCTTAGCGAGGAGCTTGGCCTCTTCGCGCTTTATCTCAACAAGTTTCTTGAAATAGGGCTCGACGATGCTCCAGTCCGAGGCGTTCTTGGCCTTCTTCCATTGAGCGATGCAGCGATAGGTGGCTTTTTCCCACTCCTCATACGTCTTCAGAGGAATCTTCTCCATGAATTCGATTTCCTCTAAAGTGTCATCGATGAGCAGGGCTTGGGCATCGTTGAGATTTTCGATTTTTGCTTGTTTGACTAGACGGATGAATTCCGGGTCTTTCGAAATGGATGCCGCTTCGGACGAGTAGAAGGCGATGAGATCGTTCTCCGCCTCAATAGCGTCCGCAGGGGCGGTGGTTTCAACGTCGAAGTTCAAAAGGGAAAGAAGATGGTGTAGACGGTCCGCTTTCTCAAAGAAA
>JAFSVB010000017.1 GCA_017450325.1 Bacilli bacterium
CGAGGTTGGCGAAGGCGTCTTCATTAAGCCACCCTTCCATTGCGATTACGGGACCAGCATCTATATCGGCAAGAACTTCTTCGCCAATTTTGACTGCGTCTTCCTTGACGCAGGCAAAATAACGATCGGGGATAATTGCAAGTTCGGCCCAAAAGTCATGATCCTTTCCGTCACTCACCCCGTAGAACCAGATGCCCGTAGAGATGGGATCAATATCCCCATTGACGTCACGATCGGCGATGACGTTTGGATCGGCGCCGGAGCGATCGTCTTGCCAGGGGTCACCATCGGCAATAAGGCGGTGATAGGCGCGGGGTCAATCGTCACGAAAGACGTTCCCGAAAGTTGCGTCGTGGCAGGCAATCCCGCAAGGATCATCCGCTATTTGGCGTCATTGGAATAGGCGCCGTCCTCCCATCCTATCGAGTATCCCAAGCACATGCCGCTGAACGCGTCGGCGCACGCCGTCATGATAGGCCGCCCAATCAACTCGCCAGCCTCGTTTACCAGGTAGATGTCGCACGTCGTGGAATCCAGCATCCCATGCACGATGGTCGGGCAGAACTCCCTGGCCCCATCCCCTAGCAAAGGGCGATGATTCCGGTCGTACTCGCCTCTGCCCCATCTGCGATGATGAGGTTGGATTCGCTTCCCGTCTTGTAATAGAAATACTTGAAACGGTGAAACTTAGGGCAGTTCTGCAGGGTTTTTTAGTCAGAACCCATATATTTTCCCTTGACCAGACATTTGTAGGCCTGCCTTAGACTTAGTTTCTGAGACCTATAGAAGAACTTGTTGAGCGCCCACCTGGAGTTCTTCTCGTCCTCGCTTAGTTCCTTTGCTTTTTTGCGGGTGGCGCCAAAGCGGCTATGCCCTGGAAAACATGACCGGCAAGCCAAGGCAAGGTCGTCACGTTCGGTGGATATGTGGATTCTTGAGCCTCCTAATCCTTCTAAATTTCTAATGAATGAGAAACTCGTCTTCCATCACAGCCGCTTCTGCAAAACCGAAATCGACCAGTTTCCTCAGTAATGTTAGGAAAGCTTCTTCCAATTCGTTATCTTCTTTAATCTTCTTCTCGAAATCGACAAGGGCAATCGATGCAATCTGCAACAAGAAATACTTTTCGTTTCCCGTTTCATCCGAAAGAACTTCTTTTCTCAGTGCTCCCGGAATTTTATCTTCCGCCTCTTGTATCGCAGAGGCCAAAGGGACAAGGACCTCAGGAAGAAGGTTTTTATAATGGAAACGATAAAGGGAAGTCAGCATATCTTTGAAATGTCTCCATCCGTATTTCCCATAAAGCTCGCAGAGGAACTCTTTGTCCTCGAACGAATAACCACATTCTTTGTTTTTCAAGTTGTCGATGTTCGAAAACCTTGGAGGCGCAAAGACAAGACACCGCTCTAATTCGTTTTGTGCGCACTCATCGCCGATTTCCTTAATCCTTTTCTCAAGCGTTCTATACAGCCGGGAAAGCAAAGCCCTCCGGCTTTTGTCTTTGAAAGCATGGAAATACTCATTTGAAAAATAGCTGAAAACGTCAAAATAAAAGTCTCGGACCTCTCTAGGAACGACGGTTAGATTACGATCAAACAACAATGTGAAAGCGCGCTCGGAAGCCAATCCGCCTTGCATCAGTTCCGATTGAAGAAGCGACCGAAGCGTTTCCTGCTTGTATGCATCAAACAAATGGTAAGAGTTATTGGTTACAGGAGATGCATGGACCTCAAAGAAATAGCCCAAAATCATGCTTGCAACCTTAGCAACGATGGGATCATCTAAACCGCTGCCGCAGTCCAACGTCGCAGTCAAAATCGATACGGAGTAATCATCCAAACTAATGATCGGCTCATTATACGGCTCTTCCCTGCAAAGGTATTTCTCAATTATCGCTTCTTTGTCAGATGGAAAGGGCCTCCCTCGTCTTTCTGCAATTTTCTTATCTACGCCAAGCAAGTTTGGCGTGATATTTGGCTCAAACACAAATTCTTCACCACTAACCAAGTGACGTTTGCGGGCATATGAGGCGTTGTATTTTTGGTGGCCCATTTCATCCTTGGCTAAAGCAAGGATTGTGTTGATGAACGCCGTAGAAAGGCTTTTGTTCGCTTGAAGAAAAGCCTTTACCGAAGGATAAGCCTTGTTCGGCGCTGGTGAACGGCCGTTTTCCAGTAAAGATTCAAGCATAAACCTCTTAATCGCTTCTTTCGTCTCTATAGGCACAGGCATGAATAGCTGAGAAAACAACACTGGATACATTTGCCAGTTTGATTGGGCAGAGAACGATCCGGATTCGTTTATCCATGACTTGCAA
>JAFSVB010000162.1 GCA_017450325.1 Bacilli bacterium
AGGAAGGCCGAAGCTTAGCGTAACGATGGCCCACCAGCGGCTATTCTCGCCAAATAACGGCAATGAGTGCAAAACAGGATGTCCCGTCGCTTCCACGAGGCACGCGAACCCAAAAGCCAAAAGCCCGCCGAGGATCCACCCGCCGAAGAAGCCTTCCCACGACTTATTGGGAGAGACTCTGGAAGACATTTTGTGCTTGCCAAAGAACACGCCGACGAAATACGCCATGATATCGTTGCCAAACGTCGCAATAAGCACGAATAAGAACAAGAACGAGGAGGTCATCCACTGGAAGAGGCGGTCATCGACGAGTGCGGGCATCGCCTGGAGGGGGTGATAACGCAAGAACATCAGGCATTGGAAACCAAGGCCAACCAGGATGCTCATGGAGAAGAGGTAGAAGACGTCGAAGACCGTGAAATCCTCGCGGCAGATGGAGAAGGCGAGGTAAACGCCAAGCGACCCGATGACGGCATACCAGGAAATGGCCGGTTCATCAAAGTGGGTCTCGAGGCTGAAAACATAGCTCGCGGGGTCGGCGCGATAGGCGACCAAGTTCGATTTCACGAACGCCCAATAGACGTAGGAAATCGCGAGAATATAGGTGAAAACCCACACATACCACGGATATTTTTTCCTTGGTGCGGTGAGAAACTCATAGATGGCAAATACGAGAAAGAACGTGATGAAAGCGAAGAAGAACCATCCGCCGAAGAACATCGCGGGCAAGCCCGTGATGGCCAAGATAATGCCCACGATGATGCGGGATTTCATGCTCTTCTTTTTCTTATCGTCGAGAGCATTGACCTCGATGTGATGGTGCTTACTCATTCTTCAAGCCTCCGTAGCGTCTATTTCTTCCCTGGAACTCCTTAAGGCAATCGATGAAGGCCTTGCGGTTGAAGTCCGGCCACTTGACAGGCGTGAAAACGAACTCCGCATAGGCGTTTTGCCAAAGCAGGTAATTGGATAAGCGCTGCTCGCCCGAGGTGCGGATCATCAAATCCACATCCGGCAGCCCTTTGGTATATAGATGGTCCGCGAAATACGCCTCGTTGATGTCTTCCAGCGCGACCTTCTTATCCGCGTATTCTTCTGCGATAGCCTTCGCAGCGCGGACGATGTCGTCGCGTCCGCCATAATTCAGGCAGATATTCGCGATGATAGCGGTGTTGTTCTTCGTCCGCTCGCAGGCGTCGATGCACGCTTGACGGGACGTGGGGCGAAGGCGGTTGATGTCGCCGGAGATCTGAATCTTCACGCCGACGGAATCGAAATAATCGATTTCCTTTGCAAAGTATTCTTCTAGATAATCCATCAAATGATCAATCTCATCCTGAGGACGGTTCCAGTTCTCGGTGGAGAAAGCATAGAAGGACATGACCTGGACATGAAATTCGCGGCACGCCTCGAAGATTTCGCGTAAACGCTTAAACGCCTCCTTATGGCCGAGATAACGAGGCAAGCCGCGCAGCTTCGCCCAGCGCCCGTTCCCATCCATGATGAAGGCGACGTGATTGAGTTTTTTCTCTAAAACGAAGGTTTCTTTTTTCGACATAGTCGAATTATAAACTACGATGCACATCGAAAAAACGCCCAAAGGAGAAAATGTAGAAAAAGAGACGGGTGGTCCCGTCTCAGTCTCAATTCTATGAAACGTCCTTAGATGGACATGACTTCCTTCGTCTTCTGGGCGATGGTTTCGTCGATGGTCTTGTTGACGTTCTCGAGTTCCTTCTGGATGTCCTTCTCGACGGTTTCTTTGTAGTCGTCGGACATGGAATCGTCTTCCTTGAGGAGGGAGAGCGTATCGCGGCGGATGTTGCGCACCGCTACTTTCGCCTCTTCGCCAAGCGCTTTGGCTTTCTTGACGATGTCCTTACGGGTCTCTTCGGTCATCGGGGGGATGAGAAGACGGATGCAATCAGCCTCGACCTGCGGGTTGATGCCGAGGTTTGCGGCCGCAAGGGCAGTGCCGACGGTCTTCACGTCTTCGCGGGAATAGGGCTTGACGAGGATTTGGCGCGGCTCGGGGACGGAGATGGAGCATAACGAGGTGATGTCCATCTTCTCACCATAGTAGTCGCATTTGATGCCTTCGAGCATCGCGGGGTTGGCGCGGCCAGAGCGAAGCTTGGCCAAGTTGCCCTTAAGGGCAGTGACCGTTTTCTCAAAGCGGTCTTTGCATTCTACAACATAAGCATCCATGATGGTTTTTTCCTTTCTTTCTTATTGGATAATGGTCCCGATTTGCTTGCCATTAAGCACGTCGAGATAAGATTCCTCGCGTTCCATGTTGAAGACGTGGATCACGATGCCTTTGCCTTCGAGCATGGCGACGGCGGTGAGGTCCATGACCTCCAGCTTGCGCTCGATGACCTCGCGGAAGGAGAGCACGGGAATCAATTTCGCGTCGGGGTTCTTGCGCGGGTCTTTATCGAAGACGCCATCGATCTTGTTCTTCGCCATGAAGATGGCTTGCGCCCCCACTTCTAACGCGCGGAGGGTCGCGGTGGTGTCGGTGGTGAAGTACGGGTTCCCCGTGCCGCCGGCGAAGATGACGACTTCGCCCTTATCGAGGTGGTGGATGGCCTTGAGGCGAATGTAGGGTTCACACACTTGGTTGACGTTGATGGAGGACATGACCTTGCATTCAAGACCCGTCTGTTGGATCGCCGATTGGATGGCGAGGGCATTGACGATGGTGCCGAGCATGCCCATGTAGTCTCCGGTGGATTGCTCGATGCCGATCTGAACGGCGAAACGGCCTCTCCAGATGTTGCCCGCACCGACGACGATGCCGATCTCCGCCCCTGCGTCATGCATGGCGCGAACAGTCTTCGCAACGGTCGCAAGCTTCTTCTGGTCAAGGATTCCGTCTTTCGCGGCAAGAGCTTCCCCCGATAATTTCAGGATAATACGTTTATATCTCATACCTGTGGTTTTCCTTTGGTTCCTTAATTATATAAAAAGGCCCCCAGGAATTGGGAGCCAATTTGTGCGAATTCGGAATTTATTCCTCTTCCTTTTTCTCGATGCCTTCGCCGACTTCGTAGCGGACGAAGCGGAGAACCTTGACATCGTTCTGCTTGCAGACCTCAGGGATGGTGAGGGTGCCGTTGGGATCGAGGGCGTAGACGTTGTGGTCCAAGCAGGCGGCGCCGAGGGTCTTGTCGACCTTGCGCTCGACGATCTGGGCTTTGACGGCGTCGGGTTTGCTGGTGAGCTTGGGATCTTCGGCGACTTCCTTCTCCGCGAAGGCTTTCTCGTGGGCACGGACGTCCGCGGGGATGTCTTCGAGGGTGATATAGTCGGGCTTGCCGGAGACGACGGTCATCGCGATGCCGCGGTTGACGTCGCCAGCATCCTTGGAAAGCTGGACAAGAGCGGAGATCTTGCCACCCATGTGGGTGTAGGTTCCGAAGGCCTCTCCCTCGCCGAGGGTGAGGATTTCATAGCGGCGGAGGACGAAGTTCTCGCGCATGGCGACCACGGCATCGGTGAAGATGTCCTGGGTGACTTCCTTGGCTTCCTCAAGGGACTTGGGATCCTTCTCGAGGAGGCGGTCAGCGATGGCCTCGACCACATCATGGAATTTCGGGGAACCGGAGACGAAGTCGGTTTCGCAGTTGACTTCGACGATGACGGCGCGCCCGCACTTTTCGCAGATTTTGATGAAGGCAAGACCTTCCGCAGCGGTGCGGCCAGCCTTGGCAGCGGCCTTGGCGATGCCCTTCTCGCGAAGGATGTCGATGGCCTTTCCTTCGTCGCCGTCGGCCTCAATCAGGGCTTTCTTGCAGTCCATGATGCCGGCGCCGGTGCGCTCCTGGAGCGCTTTGATCATTTGGATGGTAACGGCAGCCATTATTCTCCCTCCTTGTCTTCGTTCTTGGGTTCAGCGGGCTTTTCCTCGGGCTTGGCTTCGGCGGCCTTGGCTTCCTTGGCGGCCTTGCGGGCAGCGAAGCGGGCCTGACGCTCGGCCTGCATCTTGGCATAGCGCTCTTCGCGGGCCTTGCGGGCGGCGCGGACGGCGGCGCGATGCTGTTCGGCAGCGATGTCGGCGACGCGGATGGCGTCGGCCATGGTGGCCTCATCACCTTCGTCCTTGGTGTAGGCGACTTCGGTGAGGGCGATGCCGGTGCGGGCTTCGACGATGGCGTCAGCGAGGACACCGGTGATCAACTTGATGGAGCTGGTCGCGTCGTTGTTGGTCGGGATGGGGAAGTCGATGGCATCCGGATCATCGGAGGTGTCGCAGAGGGCGAACACAGGGATGCGGAGCTTGTTGGCTTCGGCGACGGCGTTGTGCTCGAGAGTAGGATCGACGAGGATCACGGCCTGCGGGAGCTTACGCATTTCCTTGATGCCGCCGAGGTTCTTGTTGAGCTTGGCGAATTCCTTCTTGAGGAGGGCGACCTCTTTCTTGGGGAGGCGGTCCCAGGAGCCATCGGCCTGCTGGGTCTCGAGTTCACGAAGCCTCTTGATGCGGGCGGTGATGGTGCGGAAGTTGGTGAGGGTTCCGCCGAGCCAACGGTTGGTGATGTAGAAGGAGCCAGAGCGGACGGCTTCGTCAATCACGATTTGCTGGGATTGGGGTTTGGTTCCGACGAAGAGGACCTTGCCACCACCTTCGACGATGGTGCGAAGGGCCTTGTAGGAAGCGTTGGTGCGCTCGACCGTCTTGTTGAGGTCGATGATGTAGATGCCATTGCGGGCGCCATAGATGAACTTGCCCATCTTGGGGTTCCAGCGACGGGTCTGGTGTCCGAAGTGGACGCCGGCTTCTAAGCACTTCTTGAGGGTGATGATGGGAGCGTTGGGATCGCGGACGACTTCCGCCATCGTGATGTCGGCGGGCGCTTCCGCCGGGGTTTCGGCGGCTAGGGTTTCCGCCTCTTTGATTTCGTCACTCATTTTGTGACCTCCATTTGTTTGAGCCTCCCTCGCTTCGAACAACTGACCACCCGCTCGCTTTTTAAGCCTAACTTCGGCCCGAGGGGAACACGGCGTTGAATCCGCGAGGTGCGTGATACCTGCGTCAAAGCACAGGCAAGCAAGAATATACGCTTACGCATGAGGGTGCGCAAGAAATTTTTGACATACGCCAAGCGGAGAAAAGGCCAGCAATGCCGACTTTCAAGCTCGAATGAAAGCGAATGCAAAGAAAGACAGTCAGAGAATAGTCTGATTATCTCCGCAAAAAGCCCTTGATTTAGAAAATCACCCTATGTATTAATCGTCTTGGTCGCCTGGCAAAGCGCCGTGGCGCGAAGGAAAATGTTCTTGGTACTGCTTGCTAAGTTCGGCGAGCGAAACGTGGGTATACACCTGCGTCGTATCGATGGTCGAATGGCCGAGCATCTCCTGAATCATGCGGAGGTCCGCCCCGTTTTCAAGCAGGTGGGTCGCGAAGGAATGACGGAGCTCGTGTGGGTGAAGGCCAAGATACATCCCCGTCTTCTCCTCCACTACTTTTAGGATGTACTCGAGTCCGCGTACCGTCAGTTTCTTGCCATGGGCGTTGAGAAAAAGCTCCATGTCCTTGCGGTCGCCAGTGTTACGTTGTTGCAAGATGGGGCGCAGGTTCTTTTGATAGTCGCGGATCGCATCGGCCGCCACTTCCGAGAAGGGGACGATTCGCTCTTTCCGCCCTTTGCCGAAGACGCGGATCGTCATCGAGCGGAAGTCGACGTCGACGCCCTTGACGGAAACGAGCTCGGAAGCGCGCATTCCCGAAGCATAAAGGAGTTCAAGGATCGCCTGATCGCGCTTGGCTAGCTCATCCTCGCGCTTTGAATTGGCGTCGAGTAACTGCACCACTTCCTCGACATAGAGAACTTTTGGAAGGCGCTTGTCTTGCTTTGGGGCCTTCATCGCCCGAAAGAAGTTCGCCCGGACGTATTTCCGGCGGACCATGAAATCGTAATAGCCGCGAAGCGCGGACATCCTCCTCGCCAGCGTACGCTTCGGGTTGGATTTATCCGAAAGGCGCGCGAGTTCCGAGGACATGAAATTGCGGATGACTTTGGTGTCGACGTCATCAAAGGGAATCGCTTCATTCAAAAGAAAAGCGTGCCAAAGGTCGATGTCCTTTTGGTACGCTTGGACGGTATGCTGGGAATAGCCCTTCTGCACGAGAAGGTATTCGAGGTATTCCGATTCCGGTTTATTCATCTAAACCCTCCACGAATTGGTCAATCCATTTTAACGATTCCTGCGCGGCTTCGATACGCGCGGATTTCAAAACCGAGGGGATTAAGGCCCAATTCGCGTTCATGGGTTCGAATTTCTTGCCATGGAAATGGAGAATGTAGTCGACAAGAGCGCCGACCATCGTCTTGTTGGAAAGCGCTTGGAAGGGCAAACCGCGGAGCTTGCGGTCAAGGTTCATCGCGGCCAATATCCCTGTCGCGGCGGACTCCACGTATCCTTCGACGCCCGAGAGCTGACCCGCGACGAAGACGTTGTCCTTCGCTTTAAGAGAAAGATCGTCGTTAAGCAAGGAGGGTGAATCCAAATACGCGTTTCGATGCATGAGACCATAACGCAGGAACTCCGCCTTTTCTAGGCCGGGGATCATGCGGAAGACGCGGCGCTGTTCCGAATAGGTCAAGTTGGTTTGGAACCCGACGAGGTTGAAATATCCCCCAAGTTTGGTGTCTTGCCTTAGTTGCAAGACGGCATAGGGTTTCGGATAGCCTTCCCGGGCGAGGCCAAAGGGCTTTAAGGGTCCATGCCGGAGCGTCTCGACGCCGCGGGAAGCGATCACCTCCACGGGCAAGCATCCTTCGAAGTACTGCGTGTCGAACTCGTGCACGAGCGCTTTTTCGGCATGGGTCAATTCCTGAACGAAACGGAAATACTCCTCGCGGGTGAAGGGACAGTTGATATAGGATTCGTCCCCCTGCTCATACCGCGACTTAAAATACGCTTTCTCGAAGTCGATGGACTCCTTGCTCACGATGGGGGCGCTTGCGTCGAAGAAGGAAAGGTTGGCTTTGCCAACAAGCGAGCATAAATGTTCCAGTAACGCGGGGGAAGTAAGCGGCCCCGTCGCGAGGATCGTCGGGGCGTCCCCAAGGGCGGTAACTTCCTCGCGGACGATATCCAAATTCTCAAATGAGGTGATTTTTGCGTGGTTTTTCTGGGCAAAAAGGTCACGGTCTACACTGAGGGCATTGCCTGCGGGAACCTCGGATTCCGCAGCGGATTCCATGGTGATGGAACCCATATGACGCATCTCTTCCTTGAGAAGTCCACAGGCGTTGTCGAGTGCTTTGGACTTCAAGGAATTCGAGCAGACGAGTTCCCCGAAGAGTTCGGTATGGTGGGCATTGTCCTGATAAGCCGGGCGTGCCTCGAAAAGGACGACGTGGTAGCCGTGACGAAGCAAATAGTTCGCGGCCTCGATGCCAGCGAGGCCACCGCCGATGACATGGACGGTCATTTCTTCTTGGTGAGCCATTCGTGATGACGGCAGCGCGGGAAATTCGTGCAGCCGAGGAAATCCGCCTTCTTGCCGTGCTTTATGACGAGGAAACCCTTCTGACAGGCGGGGCAAGGCTTCACGTAATCCGCCTCAGTATAAGTGACTTTGACTTTGGGCTTTGCGTCGGCGGCGGTTTCGTTGACGTTGCGGGTGTAATGGCAAGAAGGGAAACCCGAGCAGCCGATGAAGCGTTCGCCCTTCTTGTTCTGCTTATAGACGAGAGGCTTGCCGCAATCGGGGCAATTCTCACCCACGGGTTCATCTTCCGGCTTCTCCTCTTTCTTGATGTATTTGCAGCTTGGATATCCGCTGCAGCCGATGAAGGGTTGGCCTTTGCGGTTCTGCTTATAAACGAGTGGCTTGCCGCATTTGGGGCAGATTTCGCCCGTAGGAACGTCAGGATCTTTGTACATCAAAGACTTCGCTTTTTCAAAATTCTCTGCAAAAGGCCCATAAAATTCATTCATGGCCTCAAGGAAAGTCTTCTCGCCGGTCTCCACTTTGTCGAGCTGCTGCTCCATGGAGGCGGTGTAATCGGTGGAGACGACGTCGGGGAAATACTTCTGCAGGACGACGACGGCTTTCATGCCATCCTCGGTCGGGCTGATGACGCCTTTGGTCGTGGTGACGTATTTGCGCTTGATGAGGGTCTCGATGGTCGTCGCATAGGTCGATGGACGGCCGATGCCTTTTTCTTCCATCGCTTTGACGATAGAGGCTTCGTTATAAAGAGGCTCGGGCTTGGTGAACTTCTGCTCGTGGTTGATCTTCTTGATCTCGAAGATCTGACCGCGTTCGATTTCAGGAAGCGTCTCTTCCTCTTTATCCTCGAACTCGCCGAAGATGACGGAATAGCCCTTGAAGAGGACGCGCGTTCCGCCTAAAGAGAAATCCAAGCCGTTCCCCGAGAGGATAACGGAGGTACGTTCGACGCGCTTCGGGGCCATCAAAGAGGCCATCGCGCGGCAATAGATGAGGCGATAGAGCTTCGCTTCGTCGGGCGTAACGCTTTGGGCCACGATCTCTGGCGTGCGATGCGTGCCGGTAGGACGGATGGCTTCGTGGGCGTCCTGGATGTTCTTGCCACCTTTGGCGGCGCGAACAGAGCCAAGGTATTCTTTGCCATAAGTCTCGAGAATATAAGGGGTCGCGTGACGGGCGAAGAACTCGGGCGAGATGCGGGTGGAGTCGGTTCTCATGTAGGTGATCAAACCGACGTGCTCCCCATTGACCGTCAAGCCTTCGTAGAGCTTTTGGGCGACCGATTGGGTACGGGAGTTGGAGAAATGGTATTTGGAGAAGGCTTCTTGCTGCATGGTGGAAGTCGTGAAGGCCGGCTTCGGGAAGATGGATTTCTCCGTCTTGGAAACCGAGGATACCGTCAGGCTTTCGGGAATGCGGGCAAGGAGGGCTTCCGCTTCTTCCTGGCTGGTGCATTTAAAGGGTTTGCCATCCACGCGGACAAGCGGGCACTTGTATTTCTTACCCTCGATAAGCACTTCGATTTCAATCGTCCAGTACTCCTCGGGGACGAAGGCATCGATCGCGTTCTTGCGGTCGACGATCATGCGGAGGGTGGACGATTGGACGCGGCCTGCCGATTGGACGTTGATGTTGCGCTGCAAAAGGGACGAGACCTTGAAGCCGATGATGCGGTCTTCCATGCGCCTGGTTTCCTGAGCGCGGACGAGGTTGGTGTCGATATAGCCAGGATGCTCTAAAGCATCGAGGATGGCGGGTTTGGTTATTTCGTGGAACTGCAGCCTTTTGGTCGATTCCACGGGCAAATTCAAAACCTGGGCGAGGTGCCATGAAATGGCTTCCCCTTCGCGGTCAGGGTCGGTTGCGAGGAAAACTTCTTCCGCCTTTTCCGCATCGGCCGCGATACGGGCGATGAGGGCTTTCTTGCGCGGCATGATTTCCCAATCCGCCGCGAAACCCTTCTCGATATCGATGCCTAAGCCGCCCTTCCCACGGGTGGAAAGGTCGCGGATATGCCCCTCTGACGCGACGACCTTAAAGTCGTTTCCGAGGTAGCGGGTGATGGTTTGTGATTTCTTTGGAGACTCAACGATAACTAACTTCATACGATTTTTCGCAATGAATATAGACAGGTCCCGCGACCTTGTCAAAGAAGCTTTTTGCTTAATCCTTATATATAAATAAGGTAATTATTTATAAGGTTTTCGAAACTTTTTTATCCGTTCTTCCCACGAGGGGCGCAGGACATGAAGGAGAGGATGTCGTCGACGTTCTCCACAAGCGCGGCGCCGGTCTTGATAAGGCTATTGTTCATCGTGGGCGATTGGGCGAGGGTGGGAAGGACGGCCAAGTCATGGTTCACCGTGAGGACGAACGCCGCGGTGATAAGGGTGCCACTATGGGGCATCGCCTCGCCGATGAAGGTGCCTTTGGATATGGATGCGAGGATGCGGTTACGGGCGGGGAAATGCTCCGCGGCTGGCGAGACGCCTTCTGGATATTCGCTTAATAGCAGGCCCGTCCCCGCGATGCATGTCTGCAAAAGCCGGTTTTCGGGTGGGTAATAGATGTCGAGCCCGCACCCAAGCACCGCGATGCTATGGCCAGGCATCCCTGATGTCGCTTCCGCCGCCACCGTGTCAATGCCGCGGGCGAGACCCGAGGCGACGATGTATCCGTTCTTCGCGGCGCCCTCGCAGATTTCGCGCGTATATTGAATCGCGTATTCCTCAGGCTTGCGGCTGCCGACGACCGTCAAGATGCGGTCCTTGTCCTGCGCCAGCGAGAGGTCTCCATAATAAAAAAGGACGAAAGGCGGGCGAGGACAAGCATCGCGTATCTCCGCAGGATAATCCTCGTCGATGATGGTCGTGGCTTTGCTCTTAACGGAGTTCAGCAAGCGAGAGATCTCATACGAAGGCAAGGATCGGCGCGCCTTTAAATCGGCGAATATTTTCTCCCAATTGCCTTTATTCTTCACCGCCGTAGCGATCAAGTGCTCACGGCCTAAGTATTCAATCATGTCGATTACCTCCATACACATATAGGGGGTAATCGCAAAAGTATCGAAGAAAATCGTTCGAGAACGTTAAAAAAGTGTCAGCTGCTCGAGATAGTACTTGGCAACGGGCTTGAAGGATTTGCGGTGGACGCCGATGATGGGGCCATGGGCGGCGAGTTCTTCCATGTGCGCCTTCGTACCATACCCTTTATGGACGCCAAAGCTAAAATCAGGATATTGTTCCTGTAACTTGTCCATATAGGCGTCACGGGTGACTTTTGCCAGAATCGACGCGGCCGCGATATTCAGCGCTTTGGCATCGCCTTTAATGACGGGAACGACGGGCACGGGGAGGTCCTCAAAGGGCATCGCATCGGTCAAGATAAGCTGATAAGGGACCTGAATCTGCTCAATCGCGCGCTTCATCGCGAGCTTCGTCGCGGCGTAGATATTCAGTTCGTCAATCTCCTCCGCGCTAGCGAAAGCGATGCCATAGCCAAGGGCGTGCTTCTTGATCTCTTCAAACAAAGCAAGGCGCTTTTTCGCGGTCAGTTTCTTGGAATCGTCGATATCCGCGTTCTTGTAGGAGGGCGGGAAAACCACGGCGGCTGCGACGACAGGACCCGCCAGAGGACCCCTGCCCGCTTCGTCGACGCCGACGATGGCGGTAATTTCGTTAGAATAGAATTCCCGCTCAAATTTCAGCATGTGGCCGCTCCAAGGAATAGCGCCCTAAGATGCCATCCTTGAATTCCTTGATCAAGAGATAGCAGGCTTTCGTGAGGCTATAGTCGCTTCCTTCTAAAAGCAGGCGCTGTTTGGCGATATGGTAGAGGATGTCGTCGGAATCCATGTTGGAAATGTCCGTAAGGGCGAAGCGCTCGTTCAGCGAGGCGGGGTATTCTTCCTTCAGATACCCTAGCAGCGCATAGGCAAGATCTTCCGTAGGGAGTACTTCTTCCTTCATGCAGCCTAATAACGCAAGGCGCACCGCCATCGCGCCATCTGGATAATTCATTGGCAAGACGCCCGGGGTGTCCAAGACGATGAATTCGTCCCCGAGCTTAATCCATTGTTCCGCGCGGGTGACGCCGGCTTTATTGCCAACGACGACTTTCTTTTTCCCACATAGATTATTGATAAGCGTGGATTTTCCGACGTTTGGAATGCCGAGGATCATCGCGCGAATCGGTTGCTTTTTCATGCCGAATTTGGCTTCTTTTTCTCGTTTCTTCGCCATCAACGGAGTCGCGGCTTTCGCGAGGATCTGCACGAATTTTCCTTTGGTCAAATTGCCAGAAATCGCCGCAATTCCCCTAGATTTAAAATAATTAAGCCACTCTGCGGTCACCGCGTCATCCGCGCGGTCCTCCTTGCTCAAAAGGACCAGCCGCGCCTTGTTCGGAGCGAGTTCGTCAAGCAAGGGATTACGGCTAGAAAAAGGCGCGCGAGCATCGACGATCTCGACGACGAGGTCGATGACCTTCACATAGCCTTCCAGGGCCCTAAGCGCCTTTTGCATATGGCCGGGGAAATAATGAACGCCTTGCTGTGCCATCAGTTAAGCCTCCGGAAGGTCCACGGGAACATGAGGCGATAGACGGGGACGGTAGGATTATCGCCTTTCATCACTTCCTTGCCGACGATGAAGTAGGCCTTTCCCGACATCATTTCCATGGTGACGGGTCCTTTTTGCCTGGAATCGGAGGAATAGCCGCGGTTATCGCCCATGACGAAATATTCATTGTCCTTTAAGGTAACGTGGTTATAGACGGGCTGGGACGGATAGTTATAGGGTACGCCATCGGTGGATGGATAGTCCGCTAGGGTATATAAAGGCTTCAAGACCTCGCTCTCTCCATTCGGGTGAATGATGGTCGTTTTGCCCCAAATGCGGTTATACATGCCATTAGGATCGTCTTCCTTGACCGTTTCGAGAATGATGGTTTCGCCAGGCATCCCGATGACGCGCTTGATTTTGGATTTGCGTCCGCTGATGGGCTGAAGCTTGCCTTGCTCGTCACGGATATAGTCGCCGTTAGAATCCTTCTGGAAGTCGTCTGGGTACATCGTGATGATAATGTCGTAACGATGGACGTCTTCCCACCACTTCCCATGGTCTCCCGATTTCGCATAGCCGTATTCGGCTTCGTAGCCAGGTGCGTGAACGGAACCGCTATGGAAGGTCAAAGGCTTTCCTTGGGCGTCCAAACAATTCGCGTTTAAGGTTGGGAACATCGACATGCCGTTGACATAAAAAGGCAGGTTGTAGGTGAATTCCACGACGAGGACACTGGTCGTAAACGAAAGAGAGACGACGATGAGCGATACGAAAAAAATGTCGATCAGGCGGTTATACCACCGTTTGCTCTTCTTCTTTTCTGGCTTGATGGAGGAGAGCTCCCCTTCCGCGACGAATTCTTCTGTCTCTTGCA
>JAFSVB010000163.1 GCA_017450325.1 Bacilli bacterium
ACTCTTGTTGCCCCTATAAGTGCAACAAGCATTTGTTACTCGTCTTTTTCTCCGTATCGATTTCCCCTTCCAATTCTAGTAGAAGCCTTTCCTCAAGAAAGGATGCGACTTGAAGAAGCGTTTGAGGCACGAGCGGCAGTTGCTCATGAGCCTCTTCTTCCTCTCGTATTCGTCGTCGCTCGCGACGAACTTGACCCCGTCGTCGGCCAGCGAGAGCTCCTTCACGATTCCGTTGTGGCTGCTTGCCCCGTCGTGGGTGAGCGTCGACCCAGAACTGGGCCAATGGGATCTAACCCTTCCAGGGCAATTCCATGTTCGGAGCGTCCAAATCA
This sequence comes from Bacilli bacterium, assembly GCA_017450325.1. Lineage (GTDB taxonomy): Bacteria > Bacillota_I > Bacilli_A > RFN20 > CAG-826 > Alloenteromonas. Next base: position 333 of record JAFSVB010000163.1, read on the forward strand.
AGGGCAACGAAGCCTCGATGCGGAAGGGCGAACTCGTCGAGGATGCGCAAGAGTTCTTCGGGATAGCGCTCATCCGCCTCGGCCATGATGAGGTCGGCGTAGAACTTCCCGCCGATCGCGGATAGTTCGGCCAGCATGCCGGTGTCGGGCGAGGCGATGGTCGCGAAGTCCTCGATGTATTCTTCCATTTCGCCGAAATTGGCCTTTCCGACATAGCTAACCGTCGATGAAATGGAATTATTTGCATACTTCCTTATATATTGGGAAAACGCGCACCGCTCCGCATCGGTTTCCTTGGCTACGATGAGGTCGGTCAATGCGCGTAAGGCGGAGAAAGAATCTAAGATACGCTCGTAGGAAATCTGTTCCTGGAACATCGCCTTGACGCGGGCGAACCGCTCTTGAAGCGGCAAGGATTCTAGCGACTCTTCAAAAGGCAGCACCGCTCCCCCCACGAGCGATTGATGGGCTAGTTCCAATCCGAGGGCCCTGCGCTCATTGACGCACACCGCGATGCGAACCAAGCGCTTATCTTCGGGATTCGCCTTCCGCAGCATCCTCGTCAAAGCCACGGCGAAGAAGGTGTTAGGCGTCGCACCCAAAGATTTCACCAAGGCGATGAAGGGCTCTTCTTCCAGAACGAAGTGGTACCGCACGGGCTTATATTCGCTCCCCGAGATGGTAAGCGCTTCGGGCATTTGGTTCCGTTTCTCTCTAGAAAAAGGGATGTCGCTAGGGACGGGAGATAGCTCTTCTTTGGGGATATCTTCCCCCGCTAGCCTTATCCCTCTAGCGTCGAGCTTCCGTCCCGTCTTGATGGAAAGATAATAGTAAAGAAGGGTCTTTATCCACTCATATGCCCCCGCCCCATCGGTGAGGTAATGGGCGATGTCGACGCCGATGGTCTTTCCCCGATAATCGAGCGCGATCTGATGGAAATGGTTCGCCTCCGATCCTAGCGGCGCCTTCTTTTCATAAGGCATAACCAACAAAGGCCTATCATTGGAAACGAAATAATATTCCCTTTCGACCCGCTGCAACGAAACGTCGAAATAAGGGTATCGAGAGCGTGTTATGTTCACCGCCTCTTGCAGCTTCTTCGGATCGATTTCATCCCGGAGGGTAATCTCGAACCGCATCGCGTGGGATGCGGCGTTCGTAGAAGAATAAAGAAGGCGGCGTTCGTATACCAGCTCGTGAAAGGGATAAGTCTCTAGTTCCTTAAGATCCATGGCGGACATTCTATCGGAACCATCGGGGCATTTCAACTTTCGGCGCCTCTTGCGCTTTTTCACACAACGCTTTGTTATGCAAAAAAGCTAGAAAGCGATATTGCGAAAGATTTGTATAGTGCTTCAAAGAAAAAGTATGAAAATTCGTTCGATAATCGTACGATTTTTGGCCAAAACGAAAGAAAACGCCGAACTGGTCGACGTTTTCGCAAGCAGCGAAGCGCGATGCGGGATGGTCACATGGATTCGCGACCTTCAAAGTGCTCCAAACAAACAAAACCGGCTTATATTGCGGGAATCAAAGGGCCTTGCGATCCAGGGGCTTCAAATAGTCTTTCTTGATTTTCCTCTTTTCGCCGAAGAACGCGATTTCGCTCTTGGTAAGGCAATTGAGATTGCAATGGTAACGGATGAGCTCCATCTCCCCGGTGAGATCGGCAACCTGCATGAACGGGTGTTCCGATTGGAGGGTCTTCTCGAAACGGGCCTTCAAGAGTTTCGCGCGGAAAGCGCCCAGCACCACCCCCATTAGGAAAGGTTGCCCATTGTCGTAATGGAGGACGATGTCGTCATAGCGCGCGAAAAACGACCGATGCTCTTCTAATAAGCTGAGCAAAGCGTCGGTGAGGGATACCCCGAGATCAAGGCCCGGGCGTTTCTCCACCTCCACGG
>JAFSVB010000018.1 GCA_017450325.1 Bacilli bacterium
GATTCCGTCCTCGTTGCGATAGGCAAAGCTGCCGTCCGTGAGGATCGCGCGGACGGTTGGCTCGCGGAGTACGACGCTCTTTTCCTTTTCCTTGCGTTCCTTAATGAGATTCGAAAGCCTGTTAAGATGGTCTATGCCCTCTTGAATATGGTTGCTCCCGGTCTTACATTCGAACAGACCATATCTTCCGTCGGGAAGATGAATGACGAAATCACATTCGAGCCCATAACGGTCCCTATAGTAGGAGAGGCTGCCTCCCATCGTCCCGGCGTAGACCGCCAAATCGCGCCCGCACATCGATTCGAAGAAATAGCCGCGGGTCTTGAAATCGTAACGCAGAGCATCGACGCCTAGCCCAAGGGCGGCACAGGCGATGGACGAATCGTAAAACTCCTTTTTCGGAAGGGAACGCATTGTGGTGGCGCTTCGAATGTTGGGGTTCCAAGCGGGAACCTCGCGGAGGACGAATAACCGCCTCAACCCCTTGATGTATTCATAGAAAGCGTCCTCGGAGAGAGGCTGGCCGTGCTCGACCACGCCCTTGATGATGGTTTCGTTGGCGACCGGTATCGTGATGTTGCGCGCCAATGAGGCGACGATGGCGGCAGTGGTGTCTTGGCTAAGACCCATCCCCGTGGCTTCCTGAATGTCGGTTTCGCAAATGGAAGCAAGGGCTTGTTCGCCGAAATGGGACAGTTTCTTCGGAGGGGTGGCGATCGCTTTAGGCCACCCGCCCCTTACGATCGCCGATGTAATGCCGTCCTTGTCCAATTTGGACCTTCCTTTCGCCTCCCTGCTTGGGAAATCGAAAAGGGAACGGAAACTGACTTCTCCCGAAGACTCGCCCGATTCCCATAAAGACATGGTTTCCATATCCAATCGAGCGATCCCCATTGCGCCCGTGTGCTTCGTCGCGCCAGGCTTTGGGGAGATGGAGCCCGTCAAAAGAAATAGCCCGTTGTCGGGGCTATGGTCACATTTCCCTCGGACCGCGTCCCAGACTTTGGGGAAGGTTTGTCATTCATCGATCAGGTGCGGCTTTTCCCCTTCTAGGAAAAGGGAAACCTGCTGTGAGGCGATTTCCTCGTATTCCTCTAGGTGGTCAGGATCGTTTAAGTAAATCGCGGAAGAGGCGAGCCGCTCGGCGCTCGTGGTCTTGCTACACCATTTTGGGCCACGGATCAAAAGCGCACCAAAATCCGTCAACAGGTCTTGCAGTTCCTCGTCTCTAACTCGGGGAAGGTAGTTCTTAGTGCGTTTTGTTCTCATGTCAATTTTTAGGTTATTCCTTTGCTGAAAACAACATATCTCCGAGTGATTTGGGGTATTTGCTCCGAGTGATTTGTGATTTTCTTCCCGCAGTTAAATGCGCACAGCGATCCTTATGTCTCTAGAAAGGCATCAATATCTTGCGAAATTGATTTTCTTTTGTAGCTATATGTTGTTATTAATTTACGTTTATTCCGTCAATTCGTTTGCTTTTTACGATTTTTTGCAACCAAAGCGCAACCGGAAGTTAATTGTCTTCTTTCAGTCGCTTTTCAATATCAGAGGCACTGTATAATACTCTAGTTACCGTGACGAGCTCTTCCTTGAATACATAAAATACTGAGTAATTATCTACCAGCATTCGTCTAAGTCCTTGTGAGCGTTCCGGTTCAAAATCTACCAGTCTGAATTTCTCTGGAAAAAATCCAAGTCCAATTA
>JAFSVB010000019.1 GCA_017450325.1 Bacilli bacterium
AAGGTCACGGTTAAATTTCTCTTTTGCCATGATTAATCCTCCAATAGATTTCCTAAATTGGCGAGGTAATCATAGAGCAAAGGGTACCCTTTTGCAATACTACAAAGTAGTAAAAAGGTGCTTTTTGGCTAGGAAATTCGCCCTGCGAGGGGTTTTTGTGGATTATGAAAATTTTTGTCGCTTCTTTTGGGCGCCGCCTTTCCTCTTTTTGGGGTCATTGGCGCAAAGCAAAAGGGACGGGACCGCCCTACCTTGCTAGGTGGGAGGTCTTCGTCCCTATTGTGTTTTTGAGGATGCCTTAGCGGTCGCTCATGGAAGATTTCTTGATGATCTCTTCCTGGATGAAGCGCGGGCATTCGCCATAGTGGTCGAACTGCATCGTGAAGTTGCCGCGGCCCTGCGAGAGGGAGCGGAGGTCGCCGATGTAACCGAACATCTCGGACAGCGGGATTTCGCAGTCGATCTGCTTCGCGTTGCCGCGCTGCGTCTCGCCAGTCATCTCGCCACGGCGGCGCATGATATCGCCGACGACGTCGCCATAGTACTGCTCCGGCACGGTGATCTCGACCTTCATGATCGGCTCGAGGATGACGGGGTCGCACTTCTTCGCGGCTTCCTTCAAAGCGAGGGAGGCAGCGACTTTATAGGCGGCTTCGGAGGAGTCGACATCGTGGTAGCTTCCATCATAGAGGGTGCACTTGATGTCGATCGCGGGGTAGCCGGCGACGAGGCCGCGCTGCATCGCGTCTTCAAGACCCTGCTGGGTCGGCTTGATGTATTCCTTCGGAACGACGCCACCGACGATGGCATCGACGAATTCAAAGCCTTTGCCGGGGTTGGGTTCGAAGCGGACCCAGACGTGGCCGTATTGACCGTGACCGCCGGACTGCTTGACGTAGCGGCCTTCGGCTTCCGCGGTCTTGCGGATGGTTTCGCGGTAGTTAACCTGCGGGGCACCGACGTTGACGTCGACTTTGAATTCGCGACGCATACGGTCGATGAGAATGTCGAGCTGGAGCTCGCCAACGCCCGCGATGATGGTCTGACCGGATTCGGGGTCGGTATGGACGCGGAAGGTCGGGTCTTCTTCAGCGAGCTTGATGAGGGCGGCGGTCATCTTCTCCTGGTCGCCTTTGGTCTTCGGCTCAACCGCTTCTTCAAGAACCGGTTCGGGGAAGGTGAGGGACTCGAGGACGACGGGTTCGTTCTCGTCGCAGATGGTGTCGCCGGTGGTCGTGGACTTCAGACCGACGACCGCGCCGATTTCGCCAGCCTTCAGGCAATCGACTTCCTGACGGTGGTTGGCGTGCATGAGGACCAAGCGGGCGATACGTTCCTTGCCGCCTTTGGAGGAGTTGAGGACGTAGGAGCCGGCCTTGAGGACGCCCTGGTAGACACGGACGTAAGCGAGACGTCCGATATAGGGGTCGGTCGCGATCTTGAAGGCGAGGCCGACGAAGGGCTTCTGGTCGGTGGCTTCGCAAACGTAGGGTTCGCCGTTGAGCGTGCCCTTCTCACCCGCGATATCAAGCGGAGAGGGGAGGTAATCGACGACCGCGTCGAGAAGCGGCTGGATGTTCTTGTTCTTATAGGCGGAGCCGCAGAGAACGGGGAAGAAGGTTCCGGTAAGGACGGCCTTACGGATCGTCTTCTTGATGAATTCGACGGAGGGTTCCTCGCCATCGAGCACCATCATCATGAATTCGTCGTCGAACTCGGCGAGCTTCTCGAGGAGGATGCCACGGAGCTCTTCGCACTTGGCCTTGAGCTCTTCGGGGATCTCGGTGATGGTCGGGGCATCGTTCTTGTCGCTGCCATAGACATAGGCCTTGCGCTCGATGATGTCGCAGCAGCCCTTGAGGGTGGATTCACGACCGATCGGGTATTGGATGGCGGCGGCGTTGGCGGCGAGGCGCTCATGGAGCGAGGCGACGCACATATCGAAGTCCGCGCCGATGGCGTCCATCTTGTTGCAGAAAACGATTCTCGGAACGTTGTACTTGGTACCTTGGCGCCAGACGGTTTCGGTCTGGGGCTCGACGCCGTTCTTGGAATCGAGGACGGTTACCGCGCCGTCGAGGACGCGGAGGGAACGCTCGACCTCAACGGTGAAGTCGACGTGCCCCGGAGTATCGATGATATTGAAGCGGTTGCCCTTCCAGAAGCAAGTCGTGGCGGACGAGGTGATCGTGATGCCACGCTCCTGCTCTTGGGCCATCCAGTCCATCGTGGCGGCGCCTTCGTGCACCTCGCCGATCTTGTGGGTCCGGCCGGTGTAATAGAGGATGCGTTCGGTGGTTGTGGTCTTACCGGCATCGATGTGGGCCATGATGCCGATATTGCGGGTATGGGGAAGATCGTAGCTTTCCGCTTCTTTGATATTGATTTCGTTATCAGCCATGATCGTCTCTCCTTACCAGCGGTAATGAGCGTAGGCCTTGTTCGCCTCAGCCATTTTGTGGACGTCTTGTTTCTTCTTCACGGAAGCACCGGTGCCGTTGGCGGCATCGATGATCTCGCCAGCGAGCTTTTCTTCCATGGTCTTCTCGCCGCGGAGGCGGGAATAGGTAACGAGCCAGCGAAGGCCGAGGGTCTGCTTCCTCTCAGGGGAGACCTCGACAGGAACCTGGTAGTTGGCCGCGCCGATGCGACGAACCTTGAGCTCGACTTCCGGCATGATGTTGTTGATCGCGGTGGCGAAGACATCAATCGCGGGCTTGCCGGTCTTCTCTTCGATGGCCTTGAAGGCCTTGTAGATGATGGTTTGGGCGGTACCACGCTTGCCATCGTACATGACGCGGTTAATCAAGCGGGTGACGAGTTTGGAGTTATATACTGGGTCGGGAAGGACATCACGCTTCGCGACAGCACCTTTTCTTGGCATAGTCTGTTACTCCTTTCCTTACTTGCTCTCTTTCGGCTTTTTGGTGCCGTAGAGGGAGCGACCTTGGCGACGGGCTTCGATGCCGGCGCAGTCGAGGGTTCCACGAACGATGTGGTAACGGACACCCGGAAGGTCCTTAACACGGCCGCCGCGGATCATGACGGTCGAGTGCTCTTGGAGGTTGTGGCCTTCGCCACCGATGTAGGCGGTGACCTCGTAGCCGTTGGAAAGGCGGACACGAGCGTACTTACGTAACGCGGAGTTCGGTTTCTTCGGGGTCATCGTGCCGACACGGGTGCAGACGCCACGCTTCTGAGCGGAAGCTTGGTTGGACGAACGTTTTTTCAGCGAGTTCCACCTCTTGCCTAAGGCAGGAGCTTTGGACTTCTTGGCCACGGACTTGCGGCCCTGCCGAACTAACTGGTTGATGGTTGGCATGTGTTTTCTCCTTTTTTCTTAATCACAATTCCCGGTGTATCGCACCGGGGTAAATAAACGGGGCGAGGAACGCCCTTTTACTTACGTCCGAGCAAGAGAATACGCGCATGAAAAAGCGATGTCAAATAAAATCGGAATTTTCTTCTTACTATAGTAATAATGAATAAATTAAACCACAGTACCCAGCGTATCAAGATTCATGGGTTCCTCACCGTCGACGACGTGGTAGCCAAGCGGGAAAACCGAGAGGGTCGCATCGGTCGAAGTGAGCGAAACGACCTTAAATCCATAACGGAGGCGCTCCGCCTTATGAAAGGAAGCATCCGCGGTGGAGGCACCGATCCCCTGCCCGACTCCGAATAAAGAATCTCGCAGGTGCGCGACCTTCTCCCCGACCTTTAGGTCTTCCTTATGGTCGGAGGCGATGTAGTTCTCCACGAGGCGGTAAGACGAAAAGGAAGCGTCGAGCAATTGGATGAGGAAGCCGCGGCTGCTCGAGGCGATGCCCGCGTTCACGGAGCCGGAATTGTCGCAATATAGGTCGACGCTGTTGCTGCCGATCGTCGCATCTAGAGATAGCAAGGACACCGGCGTCTTGCCTCGTGATTCATATAACGCGAGGCGGCCATCGACGTGGTAGGCCTTGATGCCGGGCTTGCTAAAAAGCGACATGTCTTTTTCCGCCCGCAAGGTCGCGTCGGCATAGTTGAGATAAGTGGGCGTGTAGAACTCCAAAAGCAAATACTCGTCATAGGGAGTCCCGTTATAGGTTTCTAAGGGCAAGAGGATGCAATCGGGGTTGCCGCTGCTTGGACGGAGGGTGATCACGCATTCCTTCGTCGGGATATAGGGACGCGTCCAATCCAGGATCATCTTCGAGAAGGCATTATGCTCGCCAAGGGAACAATCCATCATGTCCATCCTGCCTAAAGGAGAACAAGGAGACAAATCGGAATAGGAATTGACGTCATAGTAGTCTTTTAGGCCGAGCAGGTGGCCGAATTCGTGGATATAGGTATGCGCGTCCACTTGCCCTGTTTTGCTACGATGCATCATGTGGTAGGAAGCCCAGCCGATCGGGGCGGGGTCATTGACCGCGAACGCCCACATCATCGACGAGCGGGAGCCACTGCCCCCATCCATGCCCGAGTAAGGTGCGCTATAGACGAAGAAAACGCCGTCATTTGCCGTTAGGGTTCTTCCCGTTGCTAGGGCGTTATACCAGCTGATTGCTTCCGCGTAGATGCGCGAGAGGGCGGCCTTGGTCTGCGAGGCGTTGTTCTTGCCTTTTAGGACCGCGTAGGACTCGCTGCTACGGAAGGCTTGTCCCACCACTTCTCCCTGAACGTGGAGACGGTGATAGGAGGCTTTATCGTAATATTCCGCGAGGCTCACGTATTGGTTGGAGGAAGAGCTCCCGAAGAAAGCGGCTTGGATGGCTTCTTGGTACCCTTCCTCGAAAGCGTAGTCCTCGAAGTCGACGGGAATGACGGTCAAGTGCACTTCACCCGTGGAAGGAAGGACTTTCTTCGTGGGTCCAAAAGAAGAAATCGAGGGTATTTTTGCAGGGATTTCCGCATGGTCGGCGGAAGAGAGCATCGCGTATTCGCCTTGGCGGTAATAGCCTTCTTTCTTCGTTTCGACGAAAGGCTCGGTCACAATCGTTCCATAGGAATAAAGGGAAAAAGAATAGGCCGAGGAGCAGGCTAGCAGCGAGATGGCAGAGAATGCCAGCGTCGTTTTTCCCATTCTTTTCGCGTTCAT
>JAFSVB010000164.1 GCA_017450325.1 Bacilli bacterium
CAGCTCGCGGATAGCTGCATCGACATCGTCCAGGAAGTCAATGTCGAAGTCCAAAGCGACCTTACCTTCCCTTCGATGATCGACTCGCTTTCGATTTACTACCACCCACCGAAGGATGGCTTTTGGCAGTTCGACGATGCGTTCGAGAAACTTCTTGGCCGTATCATTTCCCTCACCAGAGACCCGCGTGAGAAACCGTATTCGCTCAATTCCACCATCCGCAACATCAAGGACACTTTCATCGGCAAGCGTATTATCGCTAAGGCCGAAGAACGTTTTAAGGATGACCCGATGCGTGAGGTGATGATGAAGATGATGATGGATATGCCTCTTCGCGCGATTACGCTTTCGGGCATGAAGGAAAAATATGCCCAAGTCATCACCGATATGGCCAATGGGCGCCCCGTTTCAGCCTTATTCCATCTTCTCGTTCCTAAGAGATAGCATGTTTGCTTTTATCTTGCAAAAAGCCCTTCGAAAAGCCATGGATTTTCGATTCGATGGCTCCCCAAATCTACGTTATTTCGATGAAAAAGACTTTAATATCTCCGCAGAACCCTTTTCTTTTCACTCTGGGAAATGGCTGCTTCGCGGCAAGAAATACTTTGTTGAAGGGTTAGTACCAAAAGCCATCGTCGTCTTCTTCCATGGCGCGGGCGCTGGCCATAGTGCCTATATGCTTGAGATCGCCGCGCTTGCGAAGCAGGGTTTTCTCGTCTATTCCTATGACAATACGGGTTGCATGACGTCGGAAGGCGATAGCATTCAAAGCTTCGCACAGCCTCTTTTAGACCAAAAGGCTTTCTTCGAATATCTTGACGTGCATGATTCGTCCTCTTTGCCGCGATATGCGGTAGGGCATAGTTGGGGAGGGTTCGCCGCTTTTGGCGCATTAGACCCCGCCTATCATGTAGAGAAGGCCGTCTCTATAGCGGGACCTCTTTCCGCGAAGGATATCATCCTCTCAAAAGCCCCGAAACTTAAGAAGTTCGAAGATGACCTCGACAAAGCGCTTATGCGCATGGCGGGCATTTATGGCACGCGTAATGTTCTGGACTTGATCAAGTCGAGCGACGCCAAGGTACTTTATATCCAAGGGGAGGCCGATTCCATCGTCCCTGCCGATGGGGCCTATGCAAAGCTCAAGGAACGATTTGGAGGTAACCCCCGCGTCCGCTTAGCGTTAATCCCCGGCGCGACCCATAATGTCTATTGGACGTTAGAGGCGCAGAAGTATTTTCTGGATTTGCAACGGAATAGCAAAATCCTGCAACGCGACTTCGATAACCGCGTTCCTATCGACTATGGCAAGCTCAATGAAGATGATCCAATGGTGATGGATAGGATCTTCGACTTCCTTTTGAACTGAAGTTCATCGACATTTAGGTCCAGGTGGCGTATATTTCTACCTGTGCCCAAGTGGCGGAACGGTAGACGCGCTCGTTTCAGGGGCGAGTGGTTAACAGCCGTAGGGGTTCAAATCCCCTCTTGGGCACCATGATTCGCGCCCGTAGCTCAGTCTGGATAGAGCGCAACCCTCCGAAGGTTGAGGTCAGGCGTTCGAGTCGCCTCGGGCGCGCCATTCAAAAGATAACGAGATGATACTAAAATTATCTCATTTTTATTATATTTAGGGGCTTTTGATAGATTTGATTTTTCAAAAGATTCCTGAACAGATAAAAATGTTTATCATTATTAGTGCTCGTAAGGTTCGCGTAGCATACCGGTAGGTAAATAACTTAAAGTGCAACTATGCCACTCCCTTGATAGGGGGGACTTAAAATAGCAAGCATAAAACCTTGCTTTTCGTGTGAGTAGCCGAGTGTTTTTCGTTATAAGGAAATCATATCATATAATTGTCTAATAACAGCAAAAATGCTATAATTTAAATGGATAAAAGGAGGGCTTGAGAATGTCCAATATCGTTGATATTGCTTTTATCAATGAAGTTAAAGAATTGCTTAATGCCGCAAAAGAAAAAGCCAAAGTTGCGATCAATGTTGCGATGGTTTATACATACTACGAAATAGGTAGAAGGATAGTTGATCAAGAGCAAAAAGGCGAAAATCGAGCAGAATACGGCAAAGAAGTGTTGAAACAGCTTTCGACCGCTTTGACAAAGGAGTTTGGCAAAGGGTATTCCGTGTCCAACCTCAAAATGATGAGGCAGTTTTATTCGGTTTATTCCGCAGATCGAATCGGACAACCACTGGTTAGCGAATTAAAAAGCCTGCCAACAACAAGCGATGGCAAACGATTCTTTTTGGGATGGGCTTTGTACATTCAGTTAATGAGGATAGACAATCCTGACGAAAGGCATTTTTATGAGATAGAAGCCTATAAGAACAATTGGAGCAAAAGGGAGCTTGCCCGCCAAATCGATTCCGCTCTCTATGAAAGATTGGCCTTATCGCGTGATAAGCAAAAGGTGCTCGAATTGTCGCAAAAAGGGCAAATCATCGAAAAGCCATTGGATGCAATTAAGGATCCTTACATCTTGGAATTTTTAAATTTAAGAGAAGATGACCGATATTCGGAAAAAGACCTAGAAACAAGAATCATCAATAAACTGCAGTATTTTTTGCTGGAATTAGGTAAGGGCTTCACTTTTGTTCAAAGGCAAATGAGATTGTCTTTTGGCGATCAGCATTTCTTTGCGGACTTAGTATTTTATAATCGTATACTGAGATGCTTTGTGGTCATAGATTTGAAAATCGGGAAATTAAAGCACCAAGACATCGGCCAGATGCAAATGTACGTCAATTATTTTGACAGATACGTCAAACTCCCTGACGAAAACAAGACGATCGGGATACTTCTTTGCAGAAAAAAAGATGATGCTGTCGTTGAACTGACGCTCCCTAAGGATAACGACCAAATATTCGCAAGCAAATATGAAACGGTCCTACCGACAAAGGAAGAATTGCTCAAATTGATTGAGGAAAAATAAAGTGGAACAGCACCCTGATATTTATACTAGGAAGATTATCAATCTGATTGTCCGC